>JAAYJI010000010.1 GCA_012523015.1 Candidatus Hydrogenedentota bacterium | reverse complement strand
GTACGGGCCTAATGAGCTGACCCATGCGAAAAAGCTGGGGTTTTGGGCGGATATGGTGCAACGCTTCAAAAATCCCTTGATCATACAGCTGCTGGTGATTGCGATCGTATCGGCTATGATCGGTGAGTTGGGTTCCACCGCCATTGTGGGGCTCATGATTCTGTTGAGCGTGGGACTGTCCTATGTACTGTCGCGACGTTCCAATCAAGCTGTGGAAAACTTAGGCAAACGCGTGCAATCGCGCACCTATGTGCTGCGCGACGGCGAAGAGACGGAAGTGCGCATTTCCGATATCGTTCCCGGCGACGTGGTCTTGCTGCGGGCAGGATCCATTGTACCCGGAGACCTGCGCTTGCTGGTTGCCAAAGATTTTTTTGTCCGAGAATCCTCTCTCACCGGCGAATCCATGCCCGTTGAAAAATCCGCCACTGACCAAGGCGCGCCCAATACGCCTGCACTACAACTGCCCAACATCTGCTTTTTCGGAACCTCCGTAACCAGCGGAAGTGCGAGAGGGTTGATCCTCGGTACCGGGAAACGCACCTTCTTTGGAGCGATCTCGGAGAAGCTCGGTGAAAAACGGGCAGAAACTAGTTTCGACCGTGGAGTACGCTCCTTTACATGGCTTATGATCCGCTTCATGGTGGTCATGGTTTGTCTTGTTTTCTTCATCGTGGGATTGACCAAAGGCAATTGGCTCGAAGCGCTCTTGTTCGGATTGTCCATCGCCGTGGGGCTCACCCCGGAAATGCTGCCCATGATTGTAACCGTCAATCTGGCGAAGGGCGCGTTGACGATGGCGGGGCGCAAGGTTATTGTGAAACGGCTGCCTTCCATCCAAAACTTCGGCGCTATCGACATCTTATGCACCGATAAAACGGTCACATTGACCCAAGATAAGGTTGTGCTCGAACGACATGTTGATATTCTCGGGAACGACAGTGAAGAGGTGTTGAACTATGCCTACCTCAACAGCTTTTTCCAAACCGGGCTGCGCAACCTTATTGACCGCGCTGTACTTGAATATGCCGATTTAGATACGAGCCAATGCCTGCTGATTGATGAGCTTCCCTTCGATTTTCAGCGGCGGCGCATGTCTGTCATCGTCGCCTATGAAGGGGATCACGTATTGACCTGTAAAGGCGCAGTAGAAGAGATTTACGCCTGCTGCAACCGCTTTCAGATTGATGAAGAGATCTATCCGCTCGTGCCTATGATACGGAGCGAACTCTTCGAAGAAGTTGAAATGCTCAACCGAAGCGGCTTCCGTGTGCTCGGCATCGCGTATCGCGAATTCCAAAGCGACAAGATGGTCTTTTCGGTCCAAGACGAATCGGAACTGATCCTCTTGGGCTACATTGCCTTCTTTGATCCGCCGAAACAGACCACCAATGAAGCGCTCGAATTGCTCGCAGGCGTAGGCGTTGAAGTGAAGGTACTCACAGGCGATAACGATTTGGTAACGGAGAAAGTCTGCAAAGAGGTGGGGCTGCAAGTAAACCGTATCGTGACCGGAACCGAGCTGATGCAACTATCGCCTGACGATTTTTTAGAGACCATAGAAACGGCAAACGTCTTTGTGAAACTCTCGCCCCTGCAAAAAGAGGATATCGTGACGAGACTCCGTGAAAATGGCCACGTAGTCGGTTTTCTCGGCGACGGCATCAACGATGCTCCCGCCTTGCGCGCCGCCGACGTGGGTATCTCCGTCGATTCCGCTGTAGACGTAGCCAAAGAAGCCGCGGATATTGTGCTGCTCGAAAAGAGCCTGCTTGTGCTCGAAGAAGGCATTATGGAAGGGCGGCGGGTCTTCGCCAATATCATCAAATATATACGCATGGGCGCCAGCTCCAATTTCGGCAACATGTTTAGTGTTGTCGGAGCCAGCTATCTGCTGCCCTTTTTGCCCATGCAGCCTGTGCAAATTCTTGCCAACAACTTACTCTATGACTTTTCACAAACAGGCATCCCCACCGATACCTTGGACGATGAATTAATCGCGAAACCGCTCAAATGGAATATCGATAATATCAAACGCTTTATGCTCTTTATCGGACCCATCAGTTCTATTTTTGACTATGCCACTTTCGCGCTTATGTGGTTCTTCTTCCATTGCAACGCCTTTTCGGATGCCGCCTCTTCCCCGGAACAACAAACGGAGCTGGCACGACTCTTTCAAACAGGCTGGTTCGTCGAATCCTTGCTGACCCAAACGCTCATTGTACATATCATCCGAACACGGCGCATTCCTTTCTTCGGAAGCCGTGCCTCTTTCCACCTAACCGTAACGACCTTGGTTATCATGGTCATTGGAGCATGGCTGCCTTACTCTCCCTTCGCAGGATATTTGGGCATGGTGCCGCTGCCGCCAATCTATTGGGCGTGGATCACCGCCTTCTTGGTAGGCTTTGCCGTTTTGACGCACAAAGTTAAAAGTTGGTTCTTCAATCGCTATGGAGATAATTAATGATGAATACTATTTTAGATGCCCTTCAAGAAGGAAGACTTTTTGAATTACCTGATAACGACAAAACAGACGCGTTGCAATTTCTTGCCCATATCATTGAAGCCTTTCCGGAAATTCCCGCCTCGACTGATGTCTATGGGCATGTCATGGAACGGGAGGAAATGACCAATACAGCGCTTGGCAAAGGATGGGCGTGTCCTCATGCGCGGCTGCCTTTCGACGAAAATATCATGTGCGTCATCGGATGGAGTCCCACAGGCATAGATTACGGCGCTCCGGACGGGCTGCCCGTATCCATGGTTATCATGTATCTCGTTCCTGAGAATCAGCGTAACCAGTACCTGCGCGAAATTTCGCTCCTCGCCAAAGCAGTACAGAATTATCCGGGCCTTGAGCAATTTCGCCAAGCCGAAGATCTTGATTCCATCCGTAACTATCTGCTCGATCTTATTGACGCAACAAAAGCTTCCGTCAGTACCGATACACGGGCAAGAATGATCCGATTACAAGCCAAGGTCGTGCCCGATGGTCCCGCCTTTCAAGATCTCTCCAATCTGGTCGTCGAGCCGATCACCCTCGTTTCAGGTGTAAGCGGGAATCCTGTTGTCTTGCCGCAGAATCCGGAATTCTTGGATCAATTCAGCGCCAATCGCGAAATCGCTGATAAGATCAATACGGACGGTATGTATCAAAATGGTGGGTGGCGTATCATGCGCAGGAACAGCACTGCCTATCAAGGCGGTATGATGGCCCATGAGTGTATCGCCGTTAAATTGATTCCTCAATAATCGAAGCGCCGTGAAGATGGGTGTAGCGCTTCCCTATTGCGCCTTGCCTACTGAAACAAATGGCGCGCGTCACGTCGAAAAAGTAAATACAAGAAGAAGGGGCCGCCAATCATGGCGGTAATTACGCCAACGGGTATTTCAGCGGGCGCGAAAAGGACACGGGCCGGCACATCGCAAAGAGTGAGGAACATGCCTCCAAAAAGAAAGGCGGCGGGGAAAAGACGGCGATGATCCGGCCCCACCAAAAGCCGGCAAATGTGAGGCGCCATCATGCCTACAAAACCAATGGGCCCACAGACCGACACAATACCGCCTACAAGCATAGACACGACAAAAAAGATCAGTTTACGGATATAGGAAGCATTAAGGCCGCGGCTCATAGCAAGCTCTTCTCCCAGCGCAAGGAGATTTAATTCTTGGATTAACAAAGCAAGAATAAGAGCAGCGGAAAGGACCAAGGGCAAAAGCGTAAATACAGCGTTGTAGCCCACCATGCCCAGGCCGCCCATGAGCCAGCGTACCAGTTGAAAAGAATCGTGGAGGCTGGCACTGTATTGCAGCGCAAGAATCATACTGGACAAAAAAAAGCTCAACGCCACGCCGGCCAATAACAATACGGGCGTCGCAAAACCGCCCCGCGACCGGGTCAGCCCGTAAACCACTAGGGTTATTATTGCGGCTCCGGCGAAAGCAAACCATGTCATACCGGAGATGCCGAGGAGCGCAAAGACCAACCCCAAGCGTATATACAAGGCGGCGCCAAAAGCCGCGCCCCCTGAAACACCCAGCGTGAAAGGGGTTGCAAGAGGATTTCGAAACAAGGCTTGAAAGGCCATCCCCCCCAGCGCCAGTCCGCCGCCTGCCAGAAAGGCCGTCAGCGTACGGGGCACACGAATCCGCCAAAAAACCAAAGACGAAACGCTATCTCCACAGGGCGATAAGATGCCTTCAAGGGATAGGGGCGTTACGCCTATAAAAGGTGACGCCATCAAGACGCATAGGGCGCATACCCCCAAAATCAAAATTGTTTTATGGCTCTTCATGGACGCTCCCTTGTGGCACAATGTGGATGCCGCCCCATTGTGGGTCTTCAAGAAAACGGAAAGGCGTTTCGTAAATGTCTTCCAAAAGCGCCGTATCCAACAAACCTTCAGGAGCACCCCAATACACGATCTGCCCTTGTTTCAAAGCAAGTACCCGGTTATAGTGCAGAATACGCTGGTTTAAATCATGGGTGACGGCAACGACGGAAAGCCGGGTTTCCCGCTGCAAGCTTTCGGTTAGATTTAAAATATCAACCTGATGCTTATAATCGAGGAAAGCGGTTGCTTCGTCCAGAAGCAATACGCGGGGCTCCTGTGCAATGGCGGCGGCAAGGTAGACCTTTTGCCGTTCACCGCCGCTCAGTGAAAACAAGCTGCGCTCAGAGAGGGATAGCACATCGGCCTGAACCATGGCTTTCTCGGCTGCTTCGTAATCTAAAGCTGTAAAATTAGAAAAAGCACTGAGATAAGCATATCGCCCCATGAGCACAAATTCACCGACTGTGAAAGGCAGGTTGACCGCAGCGGATTGGGGCACATAGGCAGCGGCACGGGCAAGATATTTATGATCATAACGCTGTAATGCTTTTCCAAATAGTTGAATGCTCCCAGAAGCAATGGGAATCAAGCGGAGCATCGCCTTTAAAAGGGTGGACTTCCCCGCGCCATTGGGACCGATGATCGCCATGGATTGACCTGCTTCCAAAGAAAAGGAAAGCTCTTTCACAATGGTTTGTCCGTCTAAGACGATAGATAGATCCTTAATCTCATAGGCCGGTGAAGTCATAGAATCATCGCTTTTTCGTCTTCATTAAAACAACGTTCTAAGGCGTCCAAGGTCTCTATGAGCCGAGGACCGGGAATCGTATATTGTGCGCCGCCTAAATAATACACACGCCCGCGGAGCACCGCCTCCAAAACCCCGAGAGATTGCCAGGCTTGCAAGGCATCAGCATGGGCCGCTTCAGAATCTTCCTGCCCAAATTCTATGATCAGATCCGGATCCAATTCTAAAATTCCTTCAGCGGAAATAGCCGGATATTCCGCCCATTGCCCTTCAACACAATTGTCACCGCCAACGATGGTCAACAAATCGCTGAGAAAAGAACCGGAACTAATGGCATAAATTTGTTTCAAACTTCCCGAAGCGCTTTCGCGCCCTGTTACCATCAACACACGCAGACGCGGACGAGCCGCACCATGCTGTGCCGCCTCCGTAATATGGGCGTCCATATCGGATACGAGGCGCTGTGCAGAATCATTACAATCACAGAGTGCCCCCAATTCTTCGTAACTGCTTCGAATAGCGTCCATCGTATCTTGGCTGATCACCTGATGGCGCAAGCCTAAGCGGTCCAAAACGGGCTGAAGCGTTCTGTGGAAAGGCGTCAACAAGATCATATCAGGGCGCAACGCAACAAGGAGTTCATAATTGGGATCCAAGAAACCGCCGATGCGCATACAGTCCAGCGCCGCCGGAGGATAGTTGCAATAACGGGTCACGCCCACCACCTTATCACCTAAGCCTAAAGCAAACAAGCTTTCGGTTATGCCCGGCGACATGGATACAATGCGCCCGCAATGAAAGGCAGCGTCTGGAGCTGCAGTCTCCTCGGACAGCGTTCCTTGTTTTAAGAAAAAGCTGCCGCCAAATATAAGGATGACCCCGATGATGGCTATTGCTGCACGCATTCGTTTAAAGAATCCTTTTTCTCTTCCTGTCCGTTCAAATTATGCCGGTGGTGTGCTATACGATTGGAGACACAGTGTAACACTGCAGCGCGGCCCTTCTAAAGTTTGGCTTGGCTTCGTTACCATAACATGGCAGCCCATGGCAGCAGCGGCGCGCCACCTGTTTTTTTCAATACAATGTGATACTATTTTAAAACAATCGTCTATTTCCTTGTTACTGGCCGAAACAATTGAAAGGGTCTGTCATGAACAAATGGGTCGCACTGGGTATTGCAGTAGTCATTTTGGTCGGTATCGCCGCCGCCGTATATATTCCGCTTAAACTTTCCGGCGCTTTTTCGAAAATTCCTGTCACCGTGCGTATCGGAGAGCCCATGCCTGATTTCAGATGCTCCGATTATAACGATAAAGTCCATACGCTCAAACATTATGAAGGGAAAGTGGTCGTCCTTGTCTTTTGTTCGCAAAAGTGCCCTTTTTCTTTAGGTATTGAACAGCAGCTCAGCGCACTCGTACAGTTTTATCAACCAAATGAAAAACTGGTATTTCTTGGCATTGATTCGCATATGGGCACCACGACTGCAGAAATAAAGAACCATGCCCAGACTATGGCATTGCCCTATCCCATTCTCAAGGATAACGATGCCTTCTATGCAGACGCTACAGGCGCGCGGGTGACTCCCGAAATATTTATTATCGATAAAAAAGGAATCCTCGCCTATCGCGGCGCCTTCGACAATCGTCTACTTCCCGAACGCCCAGGCAGCATCCCCTATACCGCACAAGCCATTGAAGCGCTGTTGAGTGATCTTTTAGTCAATCCCACCGAAGTCACCGCTTGGGGCTGCACCATCAAACGCTAATCTTTATTGCGCCCGCCGCAATTATTATCTGTGCCGCTGCCCATCTGTGCAATGGCGCCCGTTCAAGACTCCGACTAAAGGCTGCCCCCTGCGCAGCCTTGATTCGGGGTTCACTCCTGATTCCTTGGTGAAGTCCAATAGCAATATACGCACGC
>JAAYJI010000009.1 GCA_012523015.1 Candidatus Hydrogenedentota bacterium | reverse complement strand
CTGGAGAGTTGCGCTGCTTTGGCGAAGAAGTTTGACATGGAACCGGAAGCCTTAGAAGCACACCGCCGCGATTTGATCCATCGGTATCATAACCGTGCCTTGGCCGACCAGGTGGATCGGGTCGGCAGAGATCCCAAACGGAAGCTTAGCCCGGAGGATCGCTTAATCGGCGCTATGCACTTGTGTTTGGATCACGATATTGAACCGAAGGCTATTGCAAGTGTGACAGGGGCGGCAATTTTATATAATAACCCTGACGATCCGTCGGCCGTAGAGATACAAGAACTATTGCGCGAAAAAGGCGTTGATGAGGTACTCACCAAAATTTGCGGTTTGTCTCCCGATTCTCGGGCAGCCACCCTCATCCGCAACGCGGTTCAATCCTTAGAACACGATACAAAGGAAGCATGAGTATGCAGGAAATTTTATTGCCCAAAATGGGTAACTCTGTCGAAGAAGCGGAAATTATCACCTGGTATAAACAGGAAGGCGACGCTGTAGCTTTGGGCGAACCGCTGTTCTCGATTCAAACCGATAAGGCGGAGGTTGATTGTGAGAGCACCGCCTCCGGTGTCTTGCGCAAGATCTTGGTTCCCGAAGGGGTGGAGGTGCCGGTCCTGACCGTGGTGGCGTTGGTGGGTGACAGTTCCGAAGCTTTGCCGGATTTAAGTCGGTATGCAAAGGCGGCTCCGAGCGCCGCTGTTTCCGTTAGGAAGGATGCGCTCTCTTCGGCGCAGCCCGCTGCCGCCGCTGCACCTGCTTCTGATACCGAGGACACCTCCATAGTTTCCGGTCCCTTGTCCCCTCGTGCACGAAAAGCCGCGCTGCGTCATCATATCGATACCGGAGGAATTGTTGGTTCCGGTGTTGGCGGCAGGATTATGGAAGGCGATGTGTTGGCAGCAGGCGCTGCTATGTCAGCCCTTTCGAAATCCACGCCTACGGCGCGGCGCATGTTAGAGAATGCCGGATTATCGGCGGCGGGGATTCGCGGCACCGGCGTCGGAGGAAAAATAACAAAAGAGGATGTTAACGCAGCCGTCGCATCGGCAGCGGGCGCTGCTGCAGGAGACAGCACAACCGCTAAGCGTGTACCCCTTTCGCCTATGCGGCGTATTATTGCCGAACGCATGTGCAACAGTAAATATAGTGCGCCCCATTATTATGTGACCGTAGAGGTTGACATGGCGGCAGCAAAGCGTTTTCGCGGACAACTGACTTCCTTTAAAGCGTCGTATAATGATCTGGTCTTGTTTGCCGTTGCCCGTGCATTGCGTGAGTTTCCTCAAGTCAACGCCCGTTGGGAGACGGACAGTATTGTAGAAGGGGGCGATGTTAATTTGGGGATGGCAGTCGCTTTGAATACGGGATTAATGGTGCCGGTCATCCGTCAAGCACAGCTTTTGTCCTTGGAAGGGCTTTGCGCCGCCACACGCGTATTAGCGGAAAAGGCACAAACAGGAAAGTTACTTCCCGACGATTACCAGGGGAACAGCTTTACAGTGTCCAATTTGGGTGCGTTTGGCGTAGACCATTTTACCGCCATCATTAACCAGCCCGACAGCGCCATTCTCGCGGTCGGTCAGATGAAAGATCGTGTGGTAGTCATTGACCGCGGTATCCATATTCGGCCTATTATGAAACTGACCCTGTCCAGTGATCATCGTGTCGTCGATGGCGCTGCAGCAGCGAAATTCATGGGGCGGATCAAAGAAATCTTAGAAGAAGCCGCTTTTTAATCTTGTAATAAATCCGGAGTTAATCTTTATGAACACCTATGATGTTATCGTGATTGGGGCAGGTCCCGGCGGTTATGTGGCGGCCATTCGTGCTGCGCAGCGGGGCGCTAAAACAGCCGTGGTGGAACGAGGCGCCTTGGGAGGCGTATGCCTTAATATTGGTTGCATCCCCACGAAAACGCTCATCCATACGGCGGCGCTCTACCACAAGCTGCAACAAGCAAAAGAATATGGCTTGCTCCTTGACGGTCTGAAATTGGACATGAAACAGCTTTTGGAACGGAAGGAAAAAGTTGTCGGGCTCAACACACAGGGTATTCAGGGGCTTTTGAAAGCCAACGGCATCGATCTGTATCAAGGGCAGGCGTCCCTTCCCGAAGCGGGAAAGGTACGGGTTAATGACACGGAATTGGGCACGCAAAAAGTGATCATCGCCACGGGCGGCAGACCGGCACAGCTGCCGGGATTCGAGTTTGACGGCAAAGTCGTCATAGGCAGCACCGACGCTTTGTCTCTTAAACGGATACCCGAAAGTGTCGCCATTATTGGAGCCGGCGCTATAGGCGCGGAATTCGCTTCTATTTGGAATGCCTTCGGCGCAAAGGTAACGCTCATTGAAATGATGCCCACCGTGTTGCCCCGTTCAGATGAAGAGGTGGCGGCGGTGTTAGGGCGCGTTTATAAGAAGCGTGGCGTCGATGTGCGTACAGGCACAACGGTTTCGAAAATAGAGCGCACGGCATCGGGCGCTACACTGCATCTTGAAGGGAAGCGCCCGGGATGCATTGAAACGGAGCTTGTACTGGTGGCGATCGGTGTACAATGCAATTCGGAATTGGTCGCGGAAAATCCAGCCTTGGGCATTAAGCTGGGCAAGCGCGGCGGGATTCAAGTGAACGAGTCTTTGGAAACTGATCTGCCCGGCGTATATGCCGTGGGTGATGTGATTGATCGTAGTTGGCTTGCCCATGGCGCCTCAGCTGAGGGCATCGTGGCAGCAACCAATTGCACGGGCGGTTCCGCACAGATGGATTATCGGGTACTGCCCGCCTGCAACTTCACGGATCCGGAACTTGCCGGTGTGGGACTTACTGAAACCCAGGCGAAAGAGCAGGGCTATGAAACGAAAGTGGGGCGCTTCCTCTTTGCCGCCAATGGCCGGGCTCACACGATTGGCAGTTCCGAGGGGATGGTGAAAATTATCGGTGATCTTAAAACCGATGAGATTTTGGGTGTCCATATTCTTGGCCCGGAAGCGGGCGAAATGATCGCGACGGCAGCACTTGCCATGCGCATGGAAGCAACTGTAGAAGAAATTGCAACTACTATCCATACCCACCCGACCCTTTCCGAAGCGTTATGGGAAGCGGCACAGGATTACTATGGACAGGGTATTCACACGCGCCCGACGACGGGTAAAACCAAAAAAAACTAATCGTTTCTGCAGTAGTGTTGAGGGA
Source organism: Candidatus Hydrogenedentota bacterium (assembly GCA_012523015.1). Lineage (NCBI taxonomy): Bacteria > Pseudomonadati > Candidatus Hydrogenedentota > Candidatus Hydrogenedentota bacterium. Next base: position 3,120 of record JAAYJI010000009.1, on the reverse strand, counting down.
ATTCTGAGCAACAGCGCATGAAGGATTTATGAGCGCTGTTGTCCATGTGACCCGTGCTGTCGGGGTGATATGAACTTCCCCTGATTGGGATGGAAAATCCCGGCTAGACGTTTCATTAATAAATGGTTGCAGATTCTGAACAGAACCATTATAATAGATTGTAGACATAACCGATAATATGCTGTATACTCATTTTTTTATTAGGAAGGGTTTATGAAATGACCGTACCTGAAAGCATCATGCGCTTGTCCCGGTTGCTGGATGAAATGGAATCGTTACAAGAGCGTTCCATTCAAACCTTAGAGAAAAAACTGGAAACAACCAAGCACGCACTTTCTCTGGCACAAATACATTTCAGGACCATTTCTCAGCATAAAGATCAGGACGATGCCGATCGGGTTTTGTTTGAGGAAGAAAAAAAACAATTCAAAGCCCAAATCCAAGATCTTGAACAACAGCTGGAAGCGGCCAAATCCGAACAATTTTTGCAAGAGGAAAAGGCGAGTCAGCTTCAAACACAATTGGCTGAGCAGGAAGGATTCTTACAATCGGCGCGGGATGAGTTGGAAGAGGTTCGCGAAAAGATTACCCGTATGGCAGAGATGGAAGGGGCGACGGCTGAATGTGAAATTTTGCGCGGTGAACTTCAGAGCAAAAATGAAGACATGGACGGGTTGAAGGCGGAGCTGGAAGCGTTACAACCGCAAGTGGAAAAAGTTGCGGAACTCGAAAAAGAACTTCAAGAGAAGGGCGAAGCGCTCAAAAGCGCCGAAGAAGCCTTGGAAGGGCTGAAGAAAATTGTTGGGGAAAATGATGACGCTGAAGAAGGTGGTTCTATTGATCTTCAAAGCTCGCTAAAAGCACTAACCGAAGAACTGGACAGCTTGCGCAGCAATCTTCAGTCGCAAGAGGAAAAAAACAAATCTCAAGAGAATGAGCAAGAAATACTTACGAATGAACTTGAGATACTGCGCATGGACCATAAAGCCATGCAAGATGAATTGGAAGACCAGAAAAAACTGGTGGATACGCTGAACACCGAAAAAGAAGGCTTTTCTAAACTCATTGCGGAAATGGAAGAGAAAAAAGCGGATCAAGCAGCGCATACAGAAGCGCTAGAACAACAAGAACAGAAAATTGGCCAATTGGAGCAGGTTATTTCCGAGACTACGGAAGCGCGTGAGAAAGCCGATTTACAAGTGAAAATGTTGCTGGGCCAGATTGACGGCTTGCAATATCAACAACGCGAAATGGAAGAGCTGAAAGAACAGACGGCGCGCTTGGAAAAAGAATTAGAACAAGAACGGGAAGCGCTGCTCCGTGTTAAAGCGCAGCTTACTGCAGCTGCATCCGCGCCGGCAGCCGAAGCTGAAAAACAGGCTTCCGAAAAAGAAACGGCTGCGGCAGAGATTGCCGCTGAGAGCCCTCCAAAAGTTGAGAAGGGCCGTCGCAGTCAACGCAAACGTCTCGGAGATATTTTGATAGAGGCGGGATTGATTACGGAAGAACAACTCGAGACCGCGTTGAAAGTGAAAGCAAAGGATCCCAGACGCCGCTTGGGCAATCTTTTAATCGAATTGGGATTGGTATCAGAAGACGCGACCGCTGCCGCTCTTGCCGCACAGATGCGCATGCGTTACATTGAAAATATTCAGGAAGAGCTGGATCCGGGCGTGATTCAATTTATCCCCTCCCATCTGGCGAAGAATCATCAGTGCATTCCCTTAACGGTGAGCTCGGGCACGCTGGTTGTCGCCATGTCCAATCCCCTCGATTTAATTGCTATCGAAGACATTGAAATCGCATCTTCCTTGCAGGTGGAACCGGTGGTAGCGAGTCCTTCCGCTATCGACAAGGCAATCAAGCAATATTATACGGTCAATGTCGGCTCCGCGAATAGCTAAATCAACAGATCAAAAAAAGATGGATTTTGTCTTGAGGGTTGACCCTGCCCCGTTGCTTATATCCTTTCAAAAATGATGTCTCTTGAAGCCCTATCTACCCTGAGTGGGACAAGTATTGTCTTAAAAACCCATTGGTATTTTCGTTCCCGGCGCGATCGGTTGAGCCTACACCGGAAGATTTTGTGCGTCTCCCGTTCATCCGGTCTATCTTGTCTATCCGGTCCGTAGGGTAGACCTTTGGGCGCGATAAATCTCGCCCCTACAGGTGTTGCGTCGAAGCGTGCGGGCGGGGTGTTGCGGAACCCAGGAGCACGGCCTTGGATTAATGACTGCGCCGCCTCCGCCACCACCGGATTCTTTGCCGTGTTTAAAATGGTGTGGGAAAGCAAGGCTAGAAACAGAGTTGAGAACCGGCGTGTGGTCGTTGGGTAGAGGTTTGGCGCTCCTTTCCTATGTATTGTCTTTGTCCATCTTATCCATCCGGTCCATAGGGTAGACCTTTTGGCGCGATAAATCACGCCCCTACACCGGAAAGCTTCGTGCGTCTCCCGTCCATCCTGTAAAAAACAGGACCGCCTCAAAATCGAGACGGTCCTTCTATTACAGCTTAGATTCTATATCAGCGTGAACAATACGCGAAGATGCCGACGCCCATCAGACTTACTCCAATAAGCAGCTAATCACCAAGACCCTTGTGCAGCAATTCCGGTAAGGACAGAATCTTATCATTACTATTGCAATAACCGCTGCTCGCATCCACCTCTCCGGACTCACCTTCAGTGACGTCTCGCCTTCACCTTCAATAGCTTCTTCGCTTCTACGGGCTCTTCGCCTTCGACAAGTCTTCACCTTTAACGGGCACCTTATCCTCTTTATAATATTCATAGGCACCCATATCGATACCTGCTCCTTGGGGGCGAGGCACTCCATCAATATCCGTTGATGGAATATCTTCTCCGTCAGACGTGCCCGCATCCATGCACGGCGAAGTGGAGCTTAGGCGAAAATCTCCCGCCGAGGGATTTACAAAGTCGGGATTGCCAACAATATTACCCCTTCCGTCATAGGCGGCGCTAAGGCAGGAATAGCTCACGCTTGTTCCGTATGCGTCATTCGGAATATTGTCCCGGAGGATGCCGTATTGCCGATGAAGGTAGAGTTGGTTGCCGTGCCGTCATCCATCCCGCCGCCATCGTCCTCGGCCGAGTTGTCGGTG
>JAAYJI010000008.1 GCA_012523015.1 Candidatus Hydrogenedentota bacterium | reverse complement strand
AGAAATTTGAGGCCGAAGTTTATGTGCTTAAAAAGGAAGAAGGCGGTCGTCATACACCTTTCTTCACGGGTTATCGTCCCCAGTTCTATTTCCGTACCACGGACGTTACCGGTTCCTTGAATCTTCCCGAAGGCGTGGAAATGATTATGCCCGGTGACAACGTGACGATTACCGCAGAACTGATTACGCCCATCGCGATGGACGAAGAACTTCGCTTCGCTATTCGTGAAGGCGGCCGTACGGTTGGCGCCGGTGTCGTTACCAAGTTTTTGGACTGATAGAGTATCGCTTGTGCGCGGTATCTCTCTTATCGCGCACAAGTTGAAGCGAACTTTGTGTATTTAGCCTGGTCAACGTTTTATTAGCAACGTCGTGCCAATGGAGAATAACTATGGCGTCTAGCCACAAAATTCGAATTAAACTGAAAGCCTACGATCATCGTCTGTTGTATAAATCCGCCGCCGATATCGTACAGGCCGCCAAGGCTACGGGTGCCGGTGTACGCGGACCTATTCCTCTTCCGACGAACATTTCCAAATATACGGTGTTACGCGGACCCCATGTTGATAAGAAATCCAGGGAGCAATTTGAATGTCGCACCCATAAACGGCTGCTCGACATCTTAGAGCCTTCCGCGTCGACAGTGGATGCGTTGATGAAGGTTGTGCTTCCTGCGGGAGTGGATGTGGAAATCAAACAGTAACGATTGTAATACGGACGAAGCTGCATGATGCAGTACCCGTTCCGTAGTGAGGATACCAATGATGCTGAAAGGATTATTAGGGTTGAAACTGGGCATGACTCGGGTTTTTACCGAGGATGGCCTATGGATCCCCGTGACCCTGCTTCAGGCAGGTCCCTGCACCGTGGTTCAGCGTAAAACCCGGGATACCGATGGATATGAAGCCGTCCAAGTTGGTTTCGGCGATAAAAAAGAAAAGCGTTGTACCAAGCCTTTGTTAAATCATTTCAAGAAGGCCGGTGTCGATCCGAAACGTGTACTTCGTGAATTCCAAGTGGAAGATGAAAGTCCGCTGAAACCGGGCGACGAAATTCGTACCGATATCTTCAAAAAAGGTGATCGGGTCGATGTGTCCGGCTTAAGTAAAGGGCGCGGCTTCGCAGGCGTTATGAAACGTCACGGCTTCGCAGGCGGACCGAGTTCACACGGTTCAAAGTTCCATCGTCGACCCGGTTCTGCTGGTGCGAGTGCTTCACCGTCTGAAATCGTGAAGGGCAAGAAACTGCCCGGTCGGATGGGTAATGGCTCGGTCACCGTCCAAAATCTTGAAATTGTCGACGTTGATCCCGAAAAAAACCTGTTGGTTGTTCGAGGAGCGATTCCTGGCGCCAACGGTGGTGTAATAGTAGTCAAACATACAGTGAAGGGAGCCAGATAAGCTATGGTAGCCCTGAAAGTTTATACGATGGAAGGCGTCGAAAAGGACGCCATTGATGTCAGCGAAAAGGTGTTTAACCACGATACCAGTGAAACCCTTGTTCACGACGTTATTGTGGGCATGCAAGCCGCCTTGCGACAAGGCACTCATGCGACCAAAACACGCAGCAAGGTTTCAGGTGGCGGCGCAAAACCTTTCCGCCAAAAAGGAACAGGCCGAGCACGGCGCGGCAGCAGCCGAGATCCTATTTTGCGTGGTGGCGGCACGGTTTTCGGACCGGTTCCCCGTAACTATCGCAATAACATTACGACGGCGATGAAGAGAAAAGCACTGTGCGCCTTGTTGACGGCGCGTACCCGCTCCGAACGGCTGCGTGTACTTGCTGATTATAAAATTGAACAGCCGAAAACCCGTGTATTCGCGGAAATGCTGGACAAGGTCGCTACTAACAGTCGCCGTACCTTGTTCGTAACGGCCGATTACGATGAAAATACCTTGTTGTCTTCACGTAACATTCCTAATGTATATGTACGTACCGCAATGGATGTGAGCGCTTTGGATGTTATCCGTGCCTCCTCTGTGTTGGTCCAGCAAGAAGCTCTTCCGAAACTTGAGGAACGTTTGTCATGACCGTGGAATATCATAAAATTATAGACCGCCCGATCGTCACTGAAGAATCTCAGATTCTGCGCGAAAACGGTAATCATTATGTATTCCGTGTGAGTGCATGGGCGAATAAACACCAAATTCGTGAAGCCATCGAAGAGATGTACCGTAAAGAAGAAATCAAGGTGGTTTCCGTAAATACCATGAATTACCGTGGCAAGATGCGGCGGCCTTTAGGTACCCGTCGCACCGGTCGTCGGTCCCAATGGAAAAAAGCTATTGTCACCCTTCGCGCGGGCGATGTGATCGAATTAATCTGACGGAGATGTCGTTATGTCGTTGAAAAGATTTAAACCATATACCCCTTCCCGGCGCGAAATGAGTGTGTCAGACTTTTCTGATCTGACCACCAGCAAACCCGAAAAGAGCCTGTTGCGCCCCACAAAACGCATCAGCGGTCGTAATCATGCAGGCCGTATTACGTTACGTCGTCGTGGCGGCGGTGCCAAACGGCTCTACCGTTTAATTGACTTTAGACGGGACAAAATCGGTATTCCCGGAAAAGTAGCGACCATCGAATACGATCCCAATCGGACGGCGCGTATTGCATTGATCGTCTATGCTGATGGTGAAAAACGCTATATGATCGCCCATAAAGGGATGACTGTGGGTCAAAAGATTCTCAGTGGTCCTGAAGCGGAATACGAATTGGGTAATACGCTTCCCTTGGCGAACATTCCCTTGGGAAGTCTCGTTTACAACGTGGAACTGATCCCGGGCAGAGGCGGGCAAATTGCACGCTCTGCCGGCAATAAGTGCCAAGTCCTTGCCAAAGAAGGCCGCTTTGTTGTATTGCGTCTGCCTTCCGGCGAAATGCGGCGTTTCCAAAGCAATTGTCAGGCAACTTTGGGTGAAGTAGGCAACGAAGAACACCAGAACATCGTCCTTGGTAAAGCGGGTCGCACTCGCTGGCTGGGACGGCGTCCGAAAGTGCGCGGCGTTGTCATGAATCCGGTGGATCACCCCATGGGCGGTGGTGAAGGTCGTACTTCGGGCGGTCGTCATCCGGTTACCCCTTGGGGTAAACCCACGAAAGGCGCGAAGACCCGTCGGAAAAAAAACCGGTCTAACCAGTTTATTATTCGACGTCGTAACGCCTAAGTGGTGAGCCGGCCCATATAGCGGGACGCTAGAGAGCGTTCCAAGAGAAATGAATTGCCCTTCGGGGCGGAACCCAGATAAGGAGAAAACAGGTGTCACGTTCACTGAAAAAAGGATATTTCATAGACGATCACCTGCTGCAACACGTGTTAAAGCAACAGAGAGACCGGGACCGTCGCGTCATTAAGACATGGTCCCGTCGTTCCACGATCATTCCAGACATGGTTGGTTTAACAGTGGCTGTGCACAACGGGAAGAATTTTATTCCTGTTTTTATCACGGAAAATATGGTCGGTCATAAATTGGGCGAATTTGCGCCTACTAGAACGTTCCGCAGCCATGCGGGCGGTAGATAACAGGAGACAAGGTAATGTTAACAGCCGAGGCAACATTGCGTAATGTGCGACTTTCCCCGCGCAAGGCGCGCCTTGTAGCAGACCTTATTCGAGGCAAGCGCGTGTTAGAAGCTCGCGATATCTTAGAGTTTTCCCCGCAGCGCGCCGCAGAACCGATTCGGAAGCTGCTTGATTCCGCCGTGGCCAATGCAGAATGGCGTGCACGCGAAGCACGGCGCCGCATTGATCCTGATGAATTTGTTGTGAGCACCATTATGGTCGATGAAGGGCGTATGTTTTACCGTCACCGTCCGATGGCGCGCGGTCGCGCCGGGCGCATTCGTCACCGTAGCAGTCACGTTACCTTGTTCTTAAGCGAATAAGAGGAGATACCATGGGCCAGAAAATACATCCCTTCGGCTTTAGATTGGGCGTGATCCAAAATTGGTCATCCATTTGGTACGCCGACAAGGATTATGCCGAGTTATTGCACAAAGACTTGGAAATTCGCAAGTATGTGAAAATGCGGCTTGAAAAAGATCCTGACAATCCGAAGGCAGATGTTGCTAAGATCGATATTGAACGGGTGGGTCACAAAACGAAGGTGCACATTTATACACCGCAGCCCGCTTATGCTATCGGTCAAAAAGGGGATCGTGTAGAGCAGTTATGCCAAGAACTGCAAACGCTTACCGGTCACGAAATTGAAATCGAAATTAAAGAAGTTCCTGTCGCAGACCTGAGCGCACAGTTAGTTGCAGAACGGTTGGCTGGGCAGCTGGAACGGCGCGTCTCCTTCCGTCGCGCCATGAAAAAAGCCATGCAGAACACCATGCGCTTAGGCGCCAAAGGTATTCGTATCCGTGTGGCGGGTCGGCTGAACGGTGCAGAAATCGCCCGAGCCGAGCAGGCGCGCGAAGGAAGCGTTCCGCTCCATACGCTTCGTGCCAATGTAGATTATGGTACCGCTACGAGCCGAACGACTTATGGCGCTATTGGCGTGAAAGTCTGGATTTATCTTGGCGATATCATGCCCGGCGATGTGGTTACCTATGGCGGTTCCGGCGAGAAACGTCGGCAAAGCCCCCATCCGGGGCGGCGCGGTGGTGATCAACGTCATGGTCGTGGCGGCGGCGGCGGTGCCCGCGGCGGCCGTAAAATGGACTGATAAGGAGAAGGGCTCCTTTGGTGCGTGCCGGAGCCTGGATTTAGATATAACGTATTACATCGGTCAAACCGGTAGTTTGGAGATAGAATAACTATGTTGATGCCAAAGCGAGTAAAATTCCGCAAAGTGCAGCGTGGCCGTCGTTGCGGTGCCAGCAAGGGCGGTTGTAAGCTGGAAGAAGGTGAATTCGGTCTTAAGGCGATGCAGGACGGCTGGATTACGGCGCGGCAGATTGAGGCTGCTCGTGTGGCGATCACGCGTCATCTTCGCCGTGGCGGAAAAGTATACATCCGAATCTTTCCGGACAAACCGATTACGAAGAAACCTGCCGAAACCCGTATGGGCAAAGGTAAAGGCGCGCCTGACCAGTGGGTTGCCGTTGTGAAGCCCGGCCGTGTTATGTTTGAGATTGAAGGTGTGGGCGAACCGCTTGCCCGTGAAGCGATACGTCTGGCAGGCTTTAAACTGCCCATTAAAACGAAATTTATTTCTCGGATGCAATAATCGGCATCTTTCACAGGTAGGAGTCCAAAGCAGTGAGAGCCAAAGAACTTAGAGAAAAAACAGATGAAGCATTGCTGAAAATTATTCAGGATTGCCAAGCCAATATAATTAATTTTCGACTGCAACAGGCCACGGGTGTGGTGGATAATTGCCGCCTCGCACGGGAAGCACGCCGAGATATTGCACGAGTTAAGACGATCATGAAAGAGCGGGAAATTGCCGCCGCGAAAGGGAACATTAAATCATGAGCACAGACGTCCTTCAGCAGCCTGAATTGCAGCAGAGCCACCGAAAAGAACGTGTTGGCATTGTTACCAGTACTTCGATGAATAAGACCATTACCGTTTCGGTGTCACGTGTTAAAGAACACCGTCTTTATAACAAGGCCTTGCGGCGCAACAAAAAATATAAAGCCCATGATGAGGTTGAAACCTGTCGAGTTGGCGATGTGGTGCGCATTCGTGAGACCCGTCCGCTGAGCAAAACGAAACGTTGGCGCTTGGTGGAAGTCATTAAACGCGCTGAATAAAGGGTGAAGGAAATTAACGATGATTCAGATTTATTCAAAATTGTTGGTTGCCGATAATTCCGGAGCGCGCCAATTGCGGGTCATCCAGGTTATGGGCGGTTCGAAACGGCGCTATGCCGGGATCGGCGATATTGTTACCGCCAGCGTTCGTGAAGCGCTGCCTAATGCGGGCGTTAAAAAAGGCGACGTCGTAAAAGCGGTTATCGTACGCGCAAAACATGCGACCCAACGTGCTGATGGAACGACGATCCGCTTTGACACGAACGCTGCCGTTATAATTAATCCTCAAAAAGAGCCGAGAGGAACCCGTATTTTTGGCCCCGTACCGCGTGAATTGCGTGAGGGCGGTTTCCTTCGTATCTTGTCCTTGGCACCCGAAGTCATATAGGAAGTTAAGCTGCTATGTATATTAGAAAAAAAGATACCGTTATTGTTACGAGCGGCCGTTATAAAGGACGACGCGGGCGCGTATTGGAAGTTTTCCGGAAGAATGACACCCTGCTTGTTGAAGGCGTGAATATTCGTAAACATCACACGAAACCGGGCAGCAAAAATCAGACCGGCGGCATTATCGAAAGAGAAGCGCCCATCCATATGTCTAATGTGATGGCTTGGTGTGAATCAGCCAAAGCGCCGTCTGCGATTTTCATGAAACGGCTGGCAGATGGTGGACGTGTTCGTGTTTGGAAGATTAATGGAGAAACCGTGGATTAATTCCGTTGCCGTAGGAGCATTCAGTAGGCTCCGCGGCTTGGGAATAACCGATAGATCGGGAGAAAACAACCGTGGTTGTGAAACTTAAAGATAAATACAACAACGAAATTATTGGCGCGTTGCGCGAAGAATTTAAATATGCCAATGTTATGCAAGTGCCGCGCTTAGAAAAAATCGTTGTCAACATGGGTGTTGGGGATGCGATTGCCGATGCTAAATTGATGGACGCGGCGACAGCGGAACTGGCCTTGATTACCGGTCAAAAGCCGGTAATTCGCAAAGCACGTTTATCGATCTCTAATTTTAAACTGCGCGCTGGCGCCAATGTCGGCTGCATGGTCACGCTTCGCGGTCGGTACATGTGGGAATTTATGGATCGGTTATTTAATATTGCCATTCCCCGTATCCGTGACTTTCGCGGTCTGTCTCCCAAGGCTTTCGATAAATTCGGCAACTATACCTTGGGGATTCGTGAGCAAACCATTTTCCCCGAAGTGGATTTGGATAAAGTGGGACGTGTGCGCGGTATGAATGTTACGTTCGTCATTAAGAATGCCGGATCGGCAGAAGAGAGTCGGGCATTACTTCGACATTTGGGAATGCCGTTCGCAAATTAACTCTGGTAGAAACCGGGTGCCAATACGGCGCTCAAGACAAGGTGCGTTACTGTGGCTAAGACCAGCAAGATTGAAAAAATGAAAAAGCAGATGCGACTGGCTGAAAAATATCGCAGTCGCCGCGAGGCTCTGAAAGCCCGTGTTATTGATACTACGTTAACGATGGAAGAGCGGCTGGAAGCGTCGAGACAATTAGCAAAATTGCCTCGCAACGCGAGTCCTGTCCGACACCGTAACCGTTGTAAAGTGACGGGGCGTCCCAGAGGTTATCTGCGGAAATTCGCCATGTCGCGTATCGCCTTGCGGGAATTGGCCCATGAAGGGAAAATCCCCGGTGTTACGAAGTCCAGTTGGTAAAACTCTTTTTTCTAAGTAAGGAATATTATTGTCATGTCGATGAGTGATCCAATCGCTGATATGTTGACACGTGTAAGAAATGGTCTGCAGGCCGGTAAACAAACCGTGGATGTGCCGCGCTCCAATCTTAAAGTTGCCATTTGCCGTGTTCTTACTGAACAGGGCTATTTAGGCGGATTTGAAGAGACGGAAACACCTGCGCCGGGAATCATCCGTATTCAGCTGCGCTATTTGACGAATCGTAAACCCGTTTTACAGGGTATTAAACGGATCAGCAAGCCCAGTTTGCGCGTGTACCTGCGTCACGATGAAGTGAAGCCCGTACGCAGCGGTTTGGGCATTTCCATACTGAGTACCTCCAAGGGAGTGATGACCGGTAAACAGGCGCGTGCTCAAAAGCTGGGCGGCGAGCTGTTATGCGAAGCGTGGTAATACTAATAGCGAGTTTCAAAGCAAACTCGATGACAGGAGAGCAATAACGTGTCACGTATAGGTAAATTACCGGTGGAATTTCCAGCCGGAGTCAAGTGCGAGCTGAAAGATAACCATGTTAAGATTACAGGGCCCAAAGGCAGTTTAGAAGCTTCCTTCTCGCCTGAAATCACGATTGCTTTAGAAGATAATGCGCTCGTCGTCACGCGGCCGAGCGACAGTATTGAACATCGCTCTTTGCATGGATTGACGCGCACACTGATTAATAATATGGTGGTCGGCGTCAGTACCGGCTTCCGTAAAACGCTGCTTATTGAAGGTACCGGCTACCGTGTTTCGCTTCAAGGTAAAAACCTAAATCTGCAAGTGGGGCATAGCCATCCCGTGGTCATTGAGCCGCCCGCAGGCATCACCCTTGAAGTTGAAGGCGCGCAAACGATCCATGTTTCCGGTATTGACCGGCAGTCCGTGGGACAAGTAGCAGCCAATATCCGTAAAGTCCGGCCCGTTGAACCTTATAAAGGCAAAGGGATTCGTTATCAAGATGAGTTCGTCTTGCGCAAGGAAAGTAAAGCGGGAGCATAAACGACAGGTATATGTCCTTAATCAGGATATTTTGAAAGGTTTTTTTTATGGCTAAGATGGATAAAAAAATGGAGTTGCTGAAGCGCCGCGCCTTTCGCGTGCGTAAGAATATCAAAGGCACCTCTGAAAAGCCGCGCTTACGCGTGATACGGAGCAGCAAACATATCTACGCCCAGTTGATTGATGACATTGCAGGGCACACCTTGGCATCCGCTTCTTCCGTATCTTTAAAGATTTCGGGCAGCAACATTGCCGCAGCCAAAGAAGTCGGTAAATCCTTAGGTGAACGTGCTAAGGCATTGAATATCAGCTTGGCTTGTTTCGACCGAGGTGGTCATTTATATCATGGCAGGGTCAAGGCCCTCGCCGACGCGGCCCGTGAAGCCGGGCTACAGTTTTAGGAATTAGGACACTTGAGTACGGCTACTCTTAACAAAAAAGGCGATCAGATGACTCGTAGATTTGATTCGGATTCGGAAGCACACGCGCAAGAAGAGCTTATAGAGCACGTGGTAAAGATTTATCGTGTTGCGAAGGTTGTAAAAGGCGGACGCCGCTTTAATTTTAGCGCGTTGGTTGTTGTTGGTGATGGTAATGGGAGGGTAGGCGCTGCCCTTGGCAAAGCCTCTGAAGTATCCGATGCGATCCGTAAAGCCGGAGAGAAGGCACGCAAATCAATGATGTCAACGCCTATCGTAAGCACGACTATTCCGCACGAAGTGACCGGCAGACTGGGAGCCGCACGTGTTTTGTTGAAACCCGCCTCCCGCGGTACCGGTATTGTTGCCGGAGGTCCTGTCCGTGCCGTTGTT
>JAAYJI010000007.1 GCA_012523015.1 Candidatus Hydrogenedentota bacterium | reverse complement strand
GGCCCCAGCGACATTCCCACGTTCTCCGTTGTGCGCAAACACGGCGGGCTCGCCTATGCCGTGTATCCGCCGGGATCGACAGAGCGCTTTGCGCAGGTCGATGATTTGCTGAAAACGGGGCGCGTCGATTCCTGCGGCCCTGCTGATTATCGCGCGGGCGGTCAAACGGATATGTGGCTGCAGCGGCAGGTGACCATCATTGCAAATCGGATGGTAGAGGAACGACGGCGAAAACTCGAATCGAAAACAGCGCGCAGCCCGCAGCATGGAGAATGAAGGCTGCTGTGCCTTTGCCGCTCGCGTGTCGCAGCGTTTTTCATGGAATAGTCTTTGGATTCGACAACATGATCCGCCCTATAGATTGAAAATAATGCGTGTTCGAAGAACACCCTTTCTATAAAAAACCAATAGTGTAGGAAAGTTAATATGTACTTGTTAAGTGTAGCGGGCATCATAACAGCGGCCCTTTTTCATGGCGCTTTTTCTTTCACCGATGATGGACAGACAATACAGATCATGGAAAATGATACGCCCGTGTTGCATTATCGCTATGTCCCGGGGGAGCGCCCCTTTATCGTTTCTGAGGGCTATCGACGAGCAGCCTATATTCATCCGCTCTTTGGGCTGGACGGTGAACCATTGACCCAAGATTTTCCCCTAGATCATTTCCACCATCGCGGCATCTTTTGGGCATGGCCCGATAGCAGCTTAGGCGAGCGTCGCGCCGACATTTGGCTTCTCGACGGTATCCGCGAAATCCACAAAGATTGGGTAGTTCGCGAGGCTCATGAAAACCAAGCTGCCTTGGGCGCTGTCACGCACTGGGTCTATGATGATGCGCCTGACAAGCCTGTCATGGAAGAAACAATGCGAATGGTGGTTCATGCTGCCCAAAAAGATTCCCGCGCCATTGATTTTGAATTGTCCTTTAAAAATATAAGTGATGAGGTGTTTACACTTCGCGGCAGCCAAACAGATCACAAAGGCTATGGCGGCTTTTGTATTCGACCTGATGCCTCCCGCGCTCCCTTTCTTTTTACGTCGGCAGCAGGGGAGAGCCCCGATGATCTTTTGGAATTGAATTCGCCTTGGGTTGATATTTCCTATGTCAAGAAAAAGAAAAGTAAAGACTATTCAGGGACCGCTATATTTCAACATCCCCACAATCCCGGATATCCCCATCCCGGATGGATACTGCGTCACTATGGATTTTTAGGTCAATCTTGGCCGCACCGGGAAGATCATGTGATGAAGCCCGGCGATTCGTTTACCTTACGCTACAGACTTTTCATCCATCGCGGCAATGCGGCAGAAGCGGATGTAGCCGGGGCTTTCCATGGCTACGAAAAAGAATGCCAATAAAAAGCGGATCAAAAGAAGAATATCCCATTGCGCCGGCCGCTAGCACTTCATAACCTTCCCAACAATACAAAGGATTTTGCATGAAAGAAATAGTATTCGATATTCAACGCCGTGTTGTAGCCCATAAGACGGTGGAATCATGGCAGACCATTCCCCATGCCGGTTTGGTCATTGATCTCGATGTAACGGAAGTGCTCAGCTTTGTTGATGCCTTACGTCAGAAGGAAGAATACCGAGACATCCGCATTACCATGAATTCGGTCATCTTGAAGATCATTGCGGAAAGTATTAAAGAATCCCCTGAAATCAATAGCTCCATATCCTATTCCAATAAAAACGGCTCCGGTAAAGTACTGTACCGCGACAGCATCGATATTGCCGTACCTATGGTGACCAAAGAGAAGCGCATGATCACGCCTATTGTGCGCAATCTGGACCGTTTGTCCCTTCCCGATGTATGCCGTGCCATGGACGAGTTGAAACGGCGCGCCAACAATACACCTATCGATTTGCTCCTCGTTGAGGTGAGTCTTCTCGATACGAAAGAACGATTCTTTAAGGGGCAGTTCCTGAGTATTTTAAGACGCATTTGGGCAAACTTTTTCAGCGCGCAACGTATCTCCATGCCGCCTCTAAAAGAACGCCGCCGTTTCGCCCGGGTTCCACTCACAGAAAGATTGGGTCCTGCCGATCTGCTTGATGCCACTACACTGGTGTCCAATGGCGGCACGCTTGTCCCGGGGCTTCCTTGTCATTGCGTCTTGCTCGAAATCATTCCGCCGCAAATTACGGCCATGGGGCTTACAGGAATTCAAAGAAAGCCCATGGTTATGAAAAACGAAGCGGGCGAAGAAAGTGTGGCTATCCGCAGTATTATGCCAATGACCTTCTATATAGATCATCGCGCCCTGGATTTTGAACATGTCGTCGGTTTTCTACACCGATTACATGGGCTTTGCGCGGAGCCCGAGGAATTGATCACGCTATAAGTGCATTGCGCCACGGGGCGCTCAGGTTTTGTGGACAATCCATAAGCGAGTCTGCGGCGTTAAGGCGATAGATTCTCCTCCTTCAAATCCCGCCTCATCCGTCCAAGCTTGGATTTCATCATAGCTGTAAGTATTTCCGCCCTCGGTGTGTACCAACATATGCAGCGCAAACATCAGGCTAAAAGGCGGGCCTGAACGGTCGTTTTCCACTATGAAATCCTTGATCAAAAGCATTCCGCCCGGCTCCAGCGCATGATAGACTTTGCGAAGCAGCGCGGCATTGTCTGCTTCGCTGAAGCTGTGAATCAAATTCGAGATGAAGACGAAATCATAGCCCGTGCCGAGATCATCGTTGAGACAATCACCGGTAATGAAATCAATACGATGAAGGCACTGCGCCGCTGCGCATTGCTCCTTGGCAATTTCTACCACATCCGCCCGATCAAAGAGGGTCGCTCTTAGGTTGGGATAGGCTTGGGTAAAGGCAATCGAATAGGCTCCGGGCCCGCCGCCAAGGTCGAGCATATGTCCATAGGGCGACAAATCCATGGTGGACAACACGGCTTGCGCACTCAGTTGAGCGGTATTTGCCATGCCGAGGATAAAGTTGCGCAGGGATTCGCCGCTTCGCTTTTCGCTTGATGCCAAACCGCGTCCGGTCCGCACACGCTCATCTAGGGTGGACCAATGCTCCCAACTGCCGAGATTATGTTTAATAATGTCCCCTTGATAGGCTTGTCCTTTTTTCGCTAGGGTGGCAAAGGCGATGGGCGCATTGCTGTAGCGGCTTTCGTCTTTCTTAAGCAAACCACAGGCAACCAAACCATTCAGCATCAGGGATACACCCCGTTCGCTCCATCCTAAGGACGCGGCCACGGCCTCGCTGTCTTGGGGCGTTTCAAGGAGATCAAAAATACCGGCTTTGACTGCCGTGAAAAGTAACTGAGACTTTTTGTATCCGTTGGAAATGGTGTTTACAAAAGTGGTCCACTCACGTATTTGTTCGGAATCAGGCACGGTTCACCTCATTACAGTACTGATAGGGATTAGCCCAGACGTTCGGGGGGCGGCTCCGTCAAATCAAATTCATCTTTTTCAGGTGCCTCCACAGCATCGGGAATCTCTGTTGTTGAAGAGCCGGATTCCTGAAACTCCGAAGGCGCTGCGTCACGTGGTGCCGCATCGGGCGCGGTTGCGGCAGCATCGCTTTGTTCGGAATCAGATGTCGCCGCTGCAACGTCACTTTCTTCTGAATCAGACGCTGTCGCTGTATCCTCGCCGGACTCCTCTTCTTTTGCCGGAAGCTCCTCTTCTCCGGGAGGCGTTGATCGCACAGGCGCGTAGGTATAAGAAGAATCATCTTGGCGGTCGGTAGGATCCACGTTCGACGAGGTGGATGGGGTGGATTTGTTATCGAGAACGTCTGATAAATCGGTCTCCTTGGACAGTTTATCAATATAGCTTTCTGTTTCTGAGGAGAGTTTTTTGATCTCTTTTTTTAAAGGATTTAGTTCTTTTGTGACTTCACTTTGGATATCATCCATATAACCGCGAATGTCACGCATGGTACGTATGGCGATTTTTGCAAAGTCGGGAAATTTTTCAGGGCCAAATATGATTAACGCGATCACACCGATCAAAATCATTTCGCCCATGCCAATGCCAAGCATGATCGGATTTCCTTTATTCCGTTACTTTCGCCTGTTTGCGACGCACTACCAAATAAGAGCCCAAAATACTAAGCTCGTACAAGATCACCAAAGGGGTCACCATGACTATCATGGAAACGGGATCGGGAGGGGTCAAAATAGCGGATAAAATTGCCATGGCAACAATCGCTATTTTCCGATACTGTTTCAATCCTTGCGGTGTCAGCAAGCCCATATACACCAAAATCAAGACGACCATGGGAAATTGGAATGCCGCGGCGAATCCAAAAAGTAAAATTACAATAATGTTTAAGGTTTCATTGAGTCGCAGTTGAACGAGAACGCCTTCAGGTATCCATTCCAGAAGATAGGGCAATACGACGGGGAAGACGCCAAAATAGGCAACGCTCACGCCCGCTAAAGCGAGCAGACTACAGCCGAATATTAATATTTGGATAACACGTCGTTCATTATCGAATAAACCGGGAAAGATAAAGGCGCAAAGCTGCCACAAAATGAAGGGAAGGGCAAGTAATAAACCGCCGTAACCGGCTATCTTAAATTTGACAACAATAAATTCAAGGGGATTAAGGACGGTCCATTGAACCTTGTCTATTGCTTTTTGGGGAAGCTCTGCAGCCGCCGCTTCGGCATCAGCACCTTCGGTAATTGCTTCCGGATCAGCGTCTGTGACGATGATACCGCTTTCGTTCAAAGGTCTGAGCGGCCAAGATAGGAGCGAAAAGATCTGGTTCGATAAGGCATAACAAATGATCACAGCTGCCAAGAGGGCAACGCATGACCGTATGAGACGGGTACGCAATTCTCCGAGATGCTCGGTAAAACTCATTCTTTTTTCATCACGAGACACGGAAAACACTCCTATGCATAGTGCCTTGGTTTAAAGCGCAGCCCCTTTTCTTATCGTATCGGTATTTCGTAACAATGGGCAATCTGTATGTGTTGCAAACAAATGAGGGGGAAGAGGGGATGCCGCCGACGGAAGAACCATCGTCAAAAAACTTACTTCTCAGATTGGGGCGTAGTACTTCGGACACGATCACGCAATTCTTTTCCCATCTTAAACTTAACAGTACGCTTCGGCTTTGCGATTACCGTTTCTCCACTGCGTGGATTCCGTGTCACCCGTGCGGCACGTTCCTCAATCTGAAATACTCCAAAACCGCGGATCTCAATACGTTCGCCTGTCCCCAAGATATCCAATACCGTTTCCAGAAAACTCTCTACATAGCTTCGGGCTAAATCGGGATCTATTTTCATGCGTTTGGCCAAACGCATTACTAAATCATGTCTGGTCACAATTGTTCATCCTGTAAGTATGGTATTGCGTGTTTCGGGTTTTGAATAAAGAGAAACAGTCCAATTAACGCATTCCAAGCGCACTCTTGTACATAGTACCAATGCCGCCAATATCAAAAATTACTACGATCGCAATAACGGCGATGATTGCGCCGATAATAAGAACAGTTTTGAGCGTGGCGGGATCCATACCGCCGCCTCCGCCTCCGCCGCCGCCTGCAGCCAGATCGTTTGTGGCAAGATAAATCTTTTCGCCTTGTTCGGCGCGCGCTTTTTTGTCTTCAATTACGCCTAGGGTTTCATAAATGGCGATGAAGGCACGGTGCCATTCGGTCTGTAGCTTTTTAAGCGCCACTTCTGACTGGGAATAGATAGCTTCAAGGTTGGTCGCACCGGAAACAATGTTCATGGTGTTACCGTCCAAGCTGTAATCGTCCACCAGGGTCTGTTGCAGTACGCGGTGCTGACGGGCCAATTTGCTTTTGATCTTGAGGAACTGATTCTCAAGTTGGGCTTTATTCACGCCGGGATTTGGATAGGTCGTGAGGATTTGGTTGAACAGCAACCAGTCATTCATAAATTCGCGGCAAAGGTCAACACGGCGTTCAAGCATTTGAACCGTACGTAATTGTTTTTTGCTGAGTGCCATAATAAAGTTAATCTCCTTTTAGAAGCGGGCTCCACATCACTTCAGAATAGTTAATTTAGCATAAGCAGGACATAAAATTAAAGAAAGACTTCTAGCTGCGAACTGCCCTGTCGAAAATAAAGCCGGTATTAAAGCGCTCCGGCAATATGTCATTTAGATAGCAAATCAGTTTGAATCTCGTGACACAAAACAGGGTACAGACCATATACATGCGTTGAACCACCCTGTTGTTCCGATTATTTGCAGCAACACATATTGTTCCAATGCGTTATTATAACACAAGTCCGGATATTGTAATCCTATTCTAGATAGGCTTTTCCCGCCCTTTCCGATTAAGGGGTATCTTCCCCTAACAATAAACGCAGCACCATGGTTGCTTGGTGATGGGCGGCCACACCTACCCGCGGTGCCATAAGCCCTCTGTCCGGCTGCGCCTCGGTCTTTTCATCGCCGCAAAGGTAGAGATTAGCGCCCAGTCGTCGCGTACGTATTTCATTGGCACTGCCAAATCCTGCCATGCCGGAAGCAGCAACAATTTTCGTGTCGGGAAGGGCGCGCAGCACCGTCTCGATCAACATGGCCTTTTCTGCTGCTATATCAAAGGCTTCCACTATCACGGGGCAGCTTTGGAAAAGGCTCGGGATATTTTTCGGAGTCAGGCGCAGTGCATGGGCGCTGCATGTTACCGTTGGGTTTATCCGGCTCAGGATGGAGGCGAGGGCATCGCTTTTCTTGAGCCCCACCTGATCGACAAAATATTGTTGTCGGTTCAAATTGCTTACATCGACGACGTCAAAATCTACCAAGATGAGATTACCCACGCCGAGGCGTGCCAACGCAATGGCTATGGTTGAGCCGAGACCGCCTAAACCGGCAATGGCGACAGAAGCCTTTTTAAGAACCTTGTGAATCTCAGGGGTGTGGCGCTCCGCCATCATGGTTTCCAGTTCTTCGTTCGAAGGAATGGGTCTCTTGTTGAGAAACGGTTTCATAGGCTGTTCCATAG
>JAAYJI010000006.1 GCA_012523015.1 Candidatus Hydrogenedentota bacterium | reverse complement strand
ATGCTTCGCAACGTGGCAGCGCTTATCAAGGAATTAGAACCGATACTTGTGGTCGCGGGGCTGCCGCTGTCTCAAGATGGGGTCGATGGTCCGCGCGCAGAAAAGACCAAAGATATTTTGGCGAAATTGCGCGAAATGATCAACGTCGATATTATTACTGAGGATGAGCGTTTTACAACGGCGCAGGCGCTGCGCGTGGCACGAGACATGAAGGCATCGCGCCGTTCCCAAAAGGGGAAGGTCGACCAGATTGCCGCATCGTTGATTCTACAATCGTTTTTAGATCGACGCCGTGCCCAAGGGGCAGCACAACCGGCGCAAGAGTAGCGCTGCGCCGCTGCAGCAAAGGCGGCTATAGTGGGAAATAATTGATGGAAAAGGCAGTACCAACCACTTCTGAAAAGAAAAAGAAAAGCGCTTTCTGGCGCTATGCCCTGATGAGCTTGGTCTGGACATGGGCGCTCCTGCTAATCGGAATCATTGTTGCGGGTATGGTTGCGTTCATCGTTTATGATCATGTGACTCGGGAAGCCAAAGGTGGATCCGCCGTCGTGATCACGGTTCCCCCCGGCGCAACACTGCGTATGGTGGGTGAGCTTCTCGTAGAAAATAAGATCATCGAACATGAGGGCTTGTTCCGCCTTGCCCTGCGCTTGAAAAATGAGGACGTTATCATTCAACAGGGCGCCTACGAGTTGTATCGGGGACTGTCCGCCGCGCAGCTCTTGGAGTTGCTGGTACAAGGACCTACAAAACATCTGCACGATAATCAGGAGCGGTTCTTGATACCGGAAGGGCTGTCTATCCCGCAGATTGCCGTGTTGACCTCCGACCCCGAAGCCTTTATGGAGGCGACCCGAGACGAGGCGCTTATCGCAAGTTTGGGCATCGAAACGGATACCTTGGAAGGCTTCCTCATGCCCAATACCTATTTTTTCGATGAAGAACCCCATCCCGTCCTTTTGGTAAACCGCATGGTCGAACAATTTAAAAAAGAATGGGATCAGCTTATTGCAGAGAATCCCGGCGCAGCGGCGATGCAAAAAATCGATTTGGTCACCGTAGCCTCCTTGGTGGAGCGCGAGGCGAAGGCGGAAGAAGAACGGCCGCTTGTCGCGCAGGTAATCTACAATCGACTGGAAAGCAAAATGCGGCTGCAGATGGATTCTACCTTGCAGTTCGCCTTGAATAAATACGGAGAGCGCATGTTGGACGTGGATAAGAATGTGCGTTCCCCCTACAATACCTATCAGCATGGGGGACTGCCGCCCGGACCTATTTGCAATCCCGGCGTGGCGAGCCTTCGCGCAGCCATGGCACCCGCTGATGGGCAGTATCTGTATTTTGTATCCAACGCAGATGGGACAACCCATACCTTCAGCCGCACGCTGGAGGAGCATAATCAAGCTGTGAGAAAATATAATCGTGAGATAGCGCCGCAACGGGCAGAAGAACCGAAGACGCGTCAACCTGCGCGAAGGAGAAGGCGATAAGTGCATGCCCCACCCGATGCAGAGGCGGCGCCCTAGTATCGGAAATCCTGCGACCGTGATGATGTGTCCGGAAACGCTGAATTGGGAGAAACATTACCGTGAATGACAGCACTGAAAAACGTTATTTGGAACGCCTGAATCGTGTGGTAACCGCCCTGCGCAATGAGAAACCCGATTGTGTTCCCATTCGCCCTTTCGCCGCTGAATTTGTGGCACGCCACAGCGGGTATACCTGTCAGGATGTAGCCCATGATTTCACGAAGGCCTTTGATGCCACCTGTAAGACCCTCAACGATTATGATTGGGACGCGGCTCCCGGAAGCATGGTCTATGTGTGGACCGGGCTGACCCAGGCGCTGGGTCTCAAATATTACGGCATCCCCGGAATCGATATTCCCGCTGATACAGGATTCCAATATATCGAACCTGCCCCTGAAGATGCCTTTATGAAAGCCGATGAATACGACGCGCTCATTGACGACCCCACCGCATTTTTATATGAGCGTTGGCTGCCGCGGGCGTCACGGTATATCCAACCGACCTGCAGCACGCTCCGTTATGAAAATAACCTGGCATTGGTAAAGGGCGCCATGGCGATGATGCATTATTTCAATGCCTTTCCCGCCCAGGGCGCACGGATGCGGCAAGAATGCGGTACACCCGGAGCTATCTCCGGTATTTTTAAAGCGCCTTTCGATATTATCGGCGATAAGCTGCGCGGCTATATTGGCCTGACCATGGACATGGTCACGCAGCCCGAAAAAGTGCTCGCCGCCTGTGAAGCCTTGATGCCGCACCTCTACCAAATGGGGATGTCCGGTGCCGACCCCGAAGGATACGCGCCCATCGGGTTCTGGATGCATCGCGGTTGCGTGCCCTTCGTTACGCCGGATCAGTTTGACAGCCATTATTGGCCCACACTAAAACCCATTATCGAAGAGTTTTGGGCACATGGTCACCAGACACTCTTTTACGCAGAAGGAAATTGGGATCATCATCTCGAAAGTTTCGCTGAACTGCCCGAAAAGAGCATGGTCTTTCATATAGACCGCAGCGATATTGAAAAGGCAACAAAGATCTTGGGACCGAAGTTTTGTTTGAGCGGCGGTGTCCCCAATACCGTCCTTTCTTATGGAACCCAAGAGGAAGTAGAGGAAGCCTGTAAAGTTGTGCTTGACACGGCGGCGCAGGATGGCGGCTTTATTATGGATGCAAGCGCCATTATCCAAAATGACGCGAAACCCGAAAACATGCGTATCTTGACAGACTTCACCCGTAAGTACGGACAGTATGACGGAGAGCCTGTCGCCGAGTTACCGCCCCGTGTCTGCGACGGGCCGATCAAATCCGGGCCGCCTACTGCCTTTACGCCTGATCCCCGTGCAGGTGTTTGTTCGCCTTGGGAAACGTATAGCGCAGAAAAAGGCAGCTTACCGGGCGATGCGGATCTTGCACAGCGCATTTGGCAGGAAGTGGACGGATTGGGCTACCTCTTTATCTGGCATTGTCTGCTGTCTTTTTAAAGGAACCTGCAAAATCAAAACCCCGCCCATAGGCGGTATCACACCGTTAATCAGGGGTGGTTGGCTTCTTTTCATAGGACAGGGCTTGGGTAATCTTTGACCACCGCCCTTCAGTCAGCCCATGAGACGCGGATGAAAATACGGTGGGGGAGTAGGGGGGCGTCTACGCTTCAGTAGGTTTGTCTTCGACAGGAGTTGTTGGGGCTTTGGCTTGTGCCTCACTTTTTTGCGGAACCGCTTCTTCTTTCATGGAGCATCGTCCTTCAAAGAACACACCTTCATGGATGCTGATACACGGAGAGCAGATATTGCCCGCAACTTTTCCGGTCGCCATGATTTCCAGTCGTTCTGACGCCTGAATATTGCCCTTGATGTGACCGCTGATAATGACCTGACCGGCGCGTATATCCCCTTTGACGCGTGCCGTTTCGAGGAGTACCACGCTGTCGTCACTGGCTATGCTGCCTTCTACAAAGCCGAGGACATGGATCGTACCCGCACAGACCAGTTCCCCCGTGATTTTGCTTCCCGAGCCGATAGTGGTCATGGCTTTGTTATCATTATATTCTCTGAGTTTGCGTGTATCAAGCATAATTAATCCGACAGATATTTGGCAGGATTCACGACGCGTCCATTCAGACGGACTTCATAGTGCAGGTGATTCCCGGTACTTTTCCCCGTGCTGCCAACAAGACCAACCACATCGCCGCGGCTCACGGTTTCACCTCGCGTTACGTGAATGGCGCTAAGATGGGCGTAAGCAGTTTCCAGACCGTCGCCATGACTAACGACGACCATATTGCCATATTCGCTGATATATTCCGCTTTGATAACTTTGCCGCGCGCCGTTGCATGGGCGGGAGTACCTTTTTGCGCAGAAATGTCGAGACCGTCATGGTGCCGTACGCGTCTTGAGAAAGGATCACGGCGATAACCGAATTGAGAAGAGATACGGCCTTTACCTCGGGGAAGGGGCCAGCCGGCGGGAACCCGTTCAATGCGCTCTTGTTGGACGGGCATATCTTTGACCAATTCGCCCAAGCTACGTT
>JAAYJI010000005.1 GCA_012523015.1 Candidatus Hydrogenedentota bacterium | reverse complement strand
GTTTTGCGGTACCCGCCATATCTGTTTTATTCTTAGTAATTCTCACCTACAGTATTGGCATGGCTGCTCGTTTTTTCGTCGGCAAGAAGCTGATTGACTTGCTGGAACGCCTTGTCACCTATATCCCCATGGTTAAAACCGTATACAGCGCTTCTAAACAGATGGTTCAAATCTTATCTACCCAAGATGAGAATGAACAAGTGAAATCCATCGTCCTTCTCGATTTTCCCAAATATGGCAGCAAGACTTTTGGCTTCATTACGGGCAAAATGAATCTGATCGACAAGGAAACGGGACAAAGCCACCCCCACTATCGTTTGTTTGTGCCGACCACGCCGAACCCTACGAGCGGTTACATGGAATTTATTCCGGTGGAGGAGGTTGAAAAGAGCAATATCTCTACCGAAGATGCGATGAAGTCTATTATTTCCGCCGGTTTGGTTATGCCGGACACGATGGGGCCTCGGCCCGAATCGATCTCGGAACTTGTTCACGATGACGCCGGGGAGGAGAACTCATGAAACAATCGAATCCCTCCTCTTTCGGTCCATCGCGGATATTACTGCATTTTCGCAAACAATTGACTTCAGGTCTTTTGGTAGTCGTCCCCGCAGGTATTACCGTATTTGTTTTGCGACTGCTCTATAAATTCACGGCCGGACAATTAGCCCCTTTAGTCCGGAAATACTCCGGCTCCATCCCCGATTTTACCTCTCCGCTCATTTCCGTTGTGATACTTTTGGTCGTTGTTTATCTAATCGGCATGATAACGGCTGTTGTTATGGGGAAAAAACTTTTTTCCCTGATGGATTCCATTATCGAAAGTATCCCCTTTGTAAAATCAGTATATGTAGCATGCAAACAAATCGTGCAGGCACTGCATTTTAGGGACAAACTTTCTTATCCCAAAACGCCTGTTATGATTGAATATCCACGGCCGGGCTTGAAAGCGATAGGCTTTGCTGTCGGCACTATCACTTTCCATGACGGCCGTTTCTTTTATCGTGTTTTCATTCCCACGGCGCCCAATATCACGGTAGGGATATTTTTGCTGATGCCGCCGGAAGATGTTTATCATTGCGGACTGTCTATTGATGAGGCGATTCAGATCATTGTAACAGGCGGTATCCTGGGCACTGATGAACTCACCTACCAGTCCACAGCCAGCGAGCCGTTGACCGTGCAGCTTGACGAAAATGATGATGAAGACGATGATTGAACGCGCCCTGCACTATCCCGCCACGCTTCCTTTTCACGGCTAGTGCCGCCGTAGTGCTTTGATCAGCTCCAAGATACGCCCTTCCGTTTCCGCATAGCGGAGTACGCCCTCTTTATCAATCAATACGGTTTGTGGAATGGCATTGACATGATAATTCCCAAAGGTAACAAAGGGATCGGCATCGCGGCCCACGGGGAAAGTGATATCGAAGCGGGATAGGTATTCGGCAATCTCATCGGATTCACTGCTGGCATCATGGACGCTGATGATCGCCACATCCTTGTGCTTGGCGTAGAGGTGGTGAAGCAAACGCAGTTCTGCGAGTCGGTGCATAGAAAAGCGGCTTGTATCAAAGCCTCCCCACAAGGTCAATACTACGACCTTGCCCTTCAGCTGTTCCTGTGTCAGGGGCTGGGTGTTAAACCATTCCACACAGTCTATAGGAGGGGCTTCTTTTCCCAAAAGTGATTCAAGATTGTTTCTGCCCGCCTGATGGGGCAGCCGGTCCAATTGGGGTTTAAACTCCTTTAAGGAGACCTTGACGGCGCTAGGTGATTCAAGATTGACCGTGAAGTCGCTGCGCAGAAAACGGAGCGGATGCTCGACCCGAAACTGAATCTCTTTTTGGTCAGGCTGATAGAAGAAAGGCAATGCAAAGCTCCCGTCAGCTTCGGTCAGTGCGAGATAAGGCACAGGCAGATCTAAAGACGTGATGTAGAGCTGTTCGGGCTTCTCTCCTTTCTGCAGCTGCACCTGACCTTGAATTACCGGCAGTTGGGTAAGCCGAATTGCTTCTAAAGTTACTTCATGTACCTCACCCATGGCGACAGGAATTTCATCCAAGATCTTAGTCATATAGCCCGGAGGCGGAATAACGCGCAATATACCGTCCGGACTTCCCGAACGCAATAAAAACTTTCCTTGGCTGTCGGAAAAGGTATCTTCAAATATGGTATCTTCAATGCGAAATACGATCCGGGCGCCTCGGCAAGGCTGCCCATTGGGCAGCACAACACTGCCGCGAATAATAAAGGGCGGCGTCAATTCAAGGTCGGCAACGGTCGCCTTTTCCAGATCATACATGTTGACCATTTTCGGCGTAGGCGAGGCATAATCAGGATGATGCACGGCAATGAGATATTGATCCTCAGGCGCGCGCAGATGATAAAAGCCTTCGGCATCGGTCAAGGCCTCTGCAAATTTATGCTGACCCGATACACCACGCTGAAACACGGATACACGGGCATTGCTCACCCCTTTCTGATTGACCGTAATCCTCCCGCGCAGCAAGGAACCGGGATAGAGGATAATATCGCGCCGCCGCTTTTCCACGGGCAGATAGGATATTTCTGAAGGCGCATATTCATGATGGAGGATGGTCATCCGAACAAATCCGCCTTCGGGGATACAGGGGATATCCAAAATCCCTTCATCATTGGTTCTCAATAAAGGAAAACCTGCGTTGGCTAAATCCTCCACAGACAGGGTGAATCGGTCGTTCACGGCCATAGAGCTCACACGGGCTCCCGCCAAGGTCATAAAATCTTTGTTAATGACCCGTATATGAATGGCGTCCGGTGCTGACAATACCAAATTAATTTCTAAATCATCAACAGGCACGCCTGTAAAGCCGTCTACCGCGTAGTCGCTATGATACGCCACCAGCTCCATGGGCTTCACACCAATATCGTCGAAGTGATAACTGCCATTTTTAGGGGTTCGCATCTCTTTGACCCGACGATCTTGGATGAGCAAAACGAGGGCATCTTCAATAGGCGCGCCATCTACACCGAGGACTTTGCCGCTGATCGTTGCAGCCTCAGCCGAAAATGAAAACCATAAATAAGTGCTGCAGAGTACGGTAAGGAACAATTTTAATTTCATATTAGTGGGATTCCATAGCAATGCGGCGCAGTGCACTGATAGGCGGCAAACCAACACAATCAAGGGCACCATGGCCGTGGCGGTCGAAAAGCCGCGTCATAGATCGCGTTCCGGTACCTTGATAAACCGGGACGCGTCCTTGATCACATTCAAAAGAACCGTTCACCACCAAGACGGTTTCCAGCCCTAAGGTCTGCAATTGTGAACGTACCGATGCGGCGGCTTCAAGGTAGAGGGGCGCATCTGCAGGCGTACAATACAATACTACCGTGCCTGTTCCGTTGGTGTGCGCATCCGTCGGACCACATAGAAGAGGCAAAGTTGCCAAGGCAAGGTCATCCGGAGGCACTGACACAAAATTCTCGAGACGCGCCGTCCCTAAATCAACTTGTTCATGAGGAGCCGGGTTAACATCGCGCAGCGTCTTCGTTTGCTCGGACGAGGTATAAAGTACACAACGCTGGGGTACGCCGGCGGGCACAGCAGGCCAAAAATACTTACCTTCCTTATCGCTAATACAGCGCCACAGAGGGACCGCGTCTGTAGAGACGTCGTCGGCGTATAAACCTGCTACAGCGACGCCCGCCAAAGCTTCGCCTTGTTCATTCACCACACGGCCCGATACAGAGGCTTGCGGTAAAAGCACCACTTTCCCGCTGTTCCCTTGTCCGCCATCCAACGAAAAAAGCGCCATACATTCTTTTGTGGGGTGTTCAGCCAAACCCAAGATCCTGTTGTTGGGGGGCAGCGATGAAAAACGTACGGCTAATTTTCCGGCGGCATCACTGCGCTGCCAACCGAATTGGCGGGGCCAGAGCAGAGAAATAAAGGCTTCGGCAACGGGTGTTTCTCCGTCGTCGTCAAGTACTTGCAAGGAAAAATCCGACAGCGGCGCCAACCACAGCCCGGGCAGTTCCAACACCTCTTTTGCGGGAACGGCTACCTGCATCGCTTTGGTATCAGGCGGCCGGAAGCCGTCTACCGCTTCGAAATGGAGCGTACAAATGCCTTCAGGAGCGCTCATTCTAAAGGTTCCGTCTTTGGCGGTGCGCACTGCTCCCGCGGCTTGACCGGCTACTTCCAAAAAAATACGAGCGCCGACGACTGGTCCCCCTGATTTTGCATCGTGAATCGAACCGAGGATGGTTCCCGTGTCCGATACCGATAGGGACAGCTGTTCTTCGGGTATCTCGCCGCGCAACTCAACACGCTGCATTCCCGGGCTGATCCGACCGGCGCCATGGGCTTGCACCATATAGACGCCCGGCTTCAACATCATGCTATAGCGGCCGGTACTATCAGAACCGGAAAAAGCTGTATCGTAGGGAGCTTGTGCACTGCGCGCCGTCACGATAGCGCCGGCAACAGATTGATTTCCTCCGCGAACAACTACGCGTCCACTCAAGGTCACACCATGGTGCATGGTCACCGTAATATCCTGTGTACCGGCACGAAGCGCGGCGGTCGCTTCTTGGGCATAAGATCCATGGGTAAATTTTAAGACAACCTCCGCACGATCGGGAACAAGATCAACAACGAAACGTCCGTCGCTGTTGCTAGTTGGCGCTGCGATCCCGAGGGCCGCCAATTTAAAAAAGGGTATACCCACCTTTACGGGGCTCACAATTGCCATGCCCGTCAGGGCGGCATTGGGGACAGGGGCGTTCTTTTCATTAATGATGCGCCCCGATAGTGTGGATGCCGGATAGAGGGTAATGGTCACCGCCTCTGTATCGGAAGCTTCGCGGACGGGGATATGAACGCCGTTGAATCCATAGCCGGGAGCAAAGGCGAAAACCCCCACATTCCCGTAATATTCGCCTCCAATATGAAAGGATCCGTCGGCGCTGACCTGTCCTTCAATCAAGGCGTTTTCCATACCGGGCTCTACAAAAATGCGTGCATCTTGCGGCACAGTTCCTGCCTGTGTCGTGATACGCCCGCTAATTTCGGCGTGCAGCGGGCCCGCTGCTGCCAAGAGCAACGCTATCAAATAGGACAATCGAATCATGGGATATCTCTCTTCCTTCACTGTTTATTGAGATTTTGCCGCTTACAATCCTACAGAATAGAATGCATCGGCTCAGAGGCGAATTGTATTTAGTCTGTAGGCGGGGCAGCATTTCCAAGGGCTCGGAGGGCAAGCGCCATACGCGCCGTTTGTTCTTTCAAATGCTCGAAATCTCCATCATTGTACACAATCCAATCGGCTCTTGGAATTTTAGTGTCGGGATCCACTTGCGCCTTGATCCGGCTTCGCGATTCCTCTTCGCTCATGTTTCGTTTGGTGACCAGACGCGCCACCCGATTCTCTTCGGTAGAGAGCACCAAAATCAATCCGGAAAGCCAGGGATCACTGCCCTCCTCTTCGCGGAGCAATGCGGCTTCTACCACCACGGTTGTGTTTCCTTGTTCGTATTGTTGCGCGCACCATCGGGCAATTTCTTCCTTGATGAGCGGATGCAGCAAGGCGTTCAATTGATTTCTCAGACTCGTGTCGGCAAAGACCCGCATCCCTAATTTTTCACGGGATATGGTTCCCTCTTCAAGAACTTCATTGCCAAAAAGCGCCACAATCGCGTCTTGGATCGACGGACTATCCAACAGTTCATGACCTACCCGGTCTGCATCAATGATCGGAAATCCTTCTTCTTCCAAGTAGCGTGCCACGGAAGATTTACCGCTGCCGATGCCACCTGTCAACCCAATGATAATCATGATTGCGTACGGGTTTGGTTTTGGCTGGTGTCGGTAATACGAAGGGCAAAATCGTTCAATACTTTGAGGGGCTTCTTAAAGGTTATGGACAAGTGGGTGCTGTCGTCGTTGGCCGTTACGGTCGATTCAACCGACTCGCTATGACCATCGTTATTGCATTCCACCACAATACTATCCATAACCATGGGCAGCAGAATATTGACCGACTGGATCGACACAGGAATTTCGATGGAAAAGGTAAAGGTTACGCCGGGTCGGCCTGACGCATTTTTTTGAACCACGAGATCCCCCATGGACAGGGGTGTAAATAAGGGTAGTCGCAGCGCTTCATCATTGATCATAATAGGACGCAGATAGAGCGATTGGTGCAGCGCGTCGTAATAGAATCCATTAATCATTTGCAGGACAGCCCACATGGACAAGGACTCCGTAAACGCAGTTTCCCTTTTGCTCTCTTGCTCTTGAACATGGAGATAATAGGCTTCGACCAAGTGGCTGAGGCTGTCCTTGATATTTTCCGCTTCTGAATCCGACGACCTCTTATAAAATTGACCGACGATGGTATCAACGACGTTCCCCAAAAAATCTTGCGTACTGCGCCCCGCAGCTGTAGCCTGATTTTTGGAAGACTGCCAATGATATTTCAAGGTCTTTTTGAAGGCGATTTTCGGTTCTATACCCAACAAACTGAGACTGCAAGGACCCTCCAATAGGATACTGTCAATTTCTGACGCGGAGGCGGGGCTCGCTTCCGTCCCGTTGCTGCCGGAAGCCTCGGGCGGCACCAATTTTTTATAAATTTCATCTCCATAACTGAGACTGAACACAGTCGCCATTTGTTGGTACTTGTCCGCTTTTTGACTCTCGCCGACTTCGTGGAGCATGAGGGAAAACACGGAGAGCGCGCCCGCCCACAAGCCCATGCCACGAAGATCAAAGGCGCTGCGCAGTGCCCCCATGGACGGGCTTCCATCCTTAAAATCATGCAGCACTGTATCAACGATATTTTCCATGGGCTTCAGCCATTCCGCCAAACGTGCACGATGTCCGAGGAAAAGGGCGTCTGCATAGGCGGAAAGAAATAAGCTCGCCGTACAGGACAGCGACTCCGGTGTGTTGGGATATTCGTTGGATGTTAATAAATGATTGATGCGGGCGAAACATTCGGTTATCGCCTTGGTGTGATAATGGGGCGAGAAAATGAGAAAGGCCATACCGGTGAGAAAATTCCACGAACAAGCGCGTTTAGCACAGTTCGCCACACCTGCCCACAACATCAAATGACCGTCACCATTATAACTGCTTTGCGTCGTAAAGGAACGGCTTGCATGCAGCAAGGCACTCACAAATTCAGGCGGCAAATTCGACGTTAACAATTTTTGTTGCCATTTATCAACGGCTGTGGCGTAATAATCAATATGCTGCAAGGCATATTGAGCGACTCCTTGCGAACTGGAGCTGACGTTTGAGGCTTCATCTCGGCCGCTTTTTATTTTGTCTAGTTGATTCTCCGGCAAATACCATACGAATACTTTGTTAAATTGGTGGGCGGATCCCGCAGGTAAATCCGTCGTCGCCACTAGGGCGGCCCCTTTCATAGGTTGTGGGATGCGAGGAGCGGGGACGGTTCCCGACTTCGTAAAGTAACGCCAAAACCGTTCTGATTTTTCTATATCTTCGGGATCATAAGCGCCCAGGGAAATCTTGGTTGAAGGATGCTTCTTCAGCATAAGGCAGGCATTGAACGGCGACACATGGGAATCGTCTTTGCGTCGTTCACCAAAAACAAGCCCGTTAAACTCGTAGCTTTTGACCATCTCCGGCGGCAGTTCGGTAATGGTGCCCCGGAAGCCATTGGCTTTAAATTGATCCACCATAGCTTGCTGCAAACTGCTTTGAACAGCATAGACATTTCCTTTACCGGATGTTCGGGAGTTACTGTCTAGCAAGAGCAGATTATCAACCAAAAACAACACGCTAACACGGACGGGGAAAGGATTTTTATTTACAACGCGCAGCTGCATCAGCTCCAGGGGCATGGCAGCGGCAACAGGATCATAGGGAACAAAAGGTGAGAAATAACGCCACGAAATAGAGACAGGCGTTTGCGGATAAGAACACTTGAAATTAGCCCAAGGATAAGCATAGTCCCGTTGGTATTCATCTTCATTTAATAAGGGTGGCAGCGCGTTGGGATAGAAGCGCGTGTAGCCGTTCAATTTCCCACACAGCAGACGCAGATAAGGCTGCGCGCCCTGCTTTTGGACGCGGATGCAGGAGAAGGTGTTATTGAGGGGAAGGCTTTTCATGCCCTCATAGGGCAAGTGGGAAAAAAAACGCCCCCATTGATCTAGGAGCAGGTAGCCTGTACCAATACCTCCCAGTGGAATTGTATGGTTTATCATAATTTTACTTTTCCTTCTGTAAAAGTATCTAACACCTTGCTATGGCAGTAGCAAATGATGCCCATAAGTCACAATAAAACATCATGTAATTACGGGACGCTTTTACGATGGCGATAAGTATATTCTTTTATCATAGCAAAAAATGATTTAAATTGCGCCGCCCAAAACGACCGACAGATCTTCCGAGCCTGCATTAATCGTTATAAGGTCAGGGAATTGGTCGCCATTTAAATCAGCCACCAGCAGATTCACTGCGCCGGGCGTGATAATAAAATTATTCGGTCCTTCAAAGGCAAGGTCGCCTCGGCTCAGAGAAACCACAACGCTGCCGCCGTTCAAAGAATAAATGAGATCTTTTTTTCCGTCTCGATTTAGATCGTGAAGGGCTACCATGGTGGGTTTTTCTCCAACGATCATCTTGGTGCCGGGCGCGAAATTCGTGTCGCTGACACCTTTCAACAAATAGAGACTATCCTTGCCCGTATGAACGGTGACCACGTCAGGACGGCCATTTCCGGATATATCCCCTACCCTCAACGCCCTCGGTCCCGGTCCTGTGGCAAATCGCAGTTGTGTTTCCGGGTCGAAGGAACCATCGCCAATACCGAACCAACGGGCTACGCGGGGTTCAGCGGCATCAGTAGGCACTTCCGGATCGTTGCTGGATACGAGCAGGAGATCCAGTATACCGTCATTGTTGACATCCACAACCTCTACTGCCAAGGGGAAATTATCCACTTCGGTAATTACGCGGTTGGGAAAATGTCCGGAACCATTATTGAGAAGAACGGAAACCGAATCCCGTTTGGTGTTTCCGGCGACAATGTCAAGGTTACCGTCCTTGTCCATATCGCCCAAGGCAATAGACATGACCTGAGGCGGCAAGCCTTGATTGCTGTTCAACAAATTATAGGCTTTAGGCGCTGAGAAAGCGCCGTCATCTGAGGCGAGGTACACCCAAACAACATATTGTTGGTTCAAATAAATGACAAGATCGTCTTTCCCGTCCTTATTGAGATCCCCAACAGCCATGACAACCGGTGATTGGGTGAGCAGCAATGGTCTGGCAGGCGTAAAGCTGCCGTCGCCTTCACCCAACAAAATAGAGATATTGTTCGTACCGCGATTGGCAACAGCGACATCTTTAATCCCATCTGCATTAAAATCACCTAAAACGGCGGGGCCCGGTCGTGTGCCGAGATTAAAGCGCTGATCGGATTCAAAGCTGCCGTCCCCGCGGCTATAGATTACAGACACGGTATTCCGCGCCAAATCAGAGGTCACGATATCCAAGGATTGATTCGCGTTCATATCGGCGGCGACCAAACCAATGGCGCGCCATCCTGCGCCGTAGACCTGCACTTGTTCAAATCCGCCGAGTCCATTTCCGGCGGCGAAGCAGAACATACCGGCAGGTTGGCGTGCTGCGCCGGCGCCATTAAAACGCAAGGCAACCACATCAGGGTAATTATCGTGATTGAAATCTTCCACTACAAAACGCCCAATGGGTCCGGGAAAAGTAAAATGCATTTCTTGGCTAAATTCGCCGTCACCGAGCCCCAACAAAATGGACAGGTAATTTTGGTCCAGATTGTTGACAATCAAGTCTAGATGACCGTCCAAATTCAAATCGACAACTTTTAAAAACCGGGGCGATTTGCCGCAGGGAATGAGCTTGGTTGGAAGATATTGGGTACCATCAAACTCAAGTAACGATACAGCATTAGAACCTTGGTTGGCGACGAGTATGTCCGCGTAAGGCCCCCCTTTCAAGTTGCCTGCCCACAAGCCCAAAGGACGCTGTCCGACAGAAAAAGAATGGGCTTCTAAAAATTCGCCTTCTTCGGCACCGGTGAAAATGCTGATGGAATCATTGCCGCCATTCGCCGTAATGATATCGACATAACCATCCTGGTTTAGGTCGTAGACAAAAACGTTTCCCGGCGATGAGCCGGCGGGCAAGGTTAAGACGACGCCATCAGTAAAGGTGCCATCACCATTTCCGTAAAGCAAGGTCAGCTGATCGATGCTCTCATTGACGATGACCAAATCAAGGGTGCCGTTGCCATCCAAATCCGCCACAGCGCCGGTGCGCGGGCTGGGACCGACGTCATAGCTGACAGGCGCTGCAAAAGAACTGCCTTGCGCCAGCAGCACAGTCGCGCTTTCATCGCCAATATTTAAGGTAACCAGATCATTCAAGCCGTCTTTGTTGAAGTCACCGCTGAGAATCTCATAGGGCGATTCTCCAACACCATAGGTGAGGCGGCCCTTGAACATGCGTTTCATAGGATTGCTTAATTCGGTGAAGCTGTTGTCTTCAAAGAGATCACACCCGAGCGCCACAAAAAGCATGAGGAACCCCGACAGCAGCAGTGATGTCCGACAAAGCACGCGGCCGAGTGTTAGTCTTTTTGGTAACGATAGCGAAAACATATCTGTACTTTCCTTTCATCCGGGACCTATTAAATCGTATTGTTCTATAGGAAAGTGTAACAGAAGCACGAGTAACCCAAAAATTTTTATACCACGGCAACGGCTTGTCCTGTGAGACAAAAGCTAAGGACACGCCGTGCACTAGCACATAGGGGACAGACACACCAAAGAGGGCGGTCACGCGCCCAATGCTTTTAAGGCAGCTTCATAATCGGGTTCCGTAGTGATTTCCGGAACGAGTTGCGTATAGACGACTTTGTTATTGTCGACAATGACGACGGCCCGAGCGAGGAGTCCCGCTATGGGGCTGTCAACAAGGGATACGCCGTAGGCTCGTCCAAATTCAGGGTGTCGGAATACGGAAAGCATTTTCAGGTTTTCGATACCTTCAGCGCCGCAAAACCGAGCTTGTGCGAAGGGCAGATCAGCAGAAATACAAAGTACTTGAACTTGATCAGCGGCTTTGGCATTGAATTGGCGCACAGAAGCGGCGCAAACAGGCGTATCAATACTTGGGAAGATATTCAGAAGAACCTTCCCCGTAGCGGGCAATGCAAATTCTGCTAAATCATTACCGGTCAATGTGAATTCAGGGGCGTTGGAGCCAACTGCAGGTAAATCACCACAGGTGTTTGCGGGGTTATCGTGAAATGTGACCTTTGCCATTGTTGTTTCCTCCATTCGTGGTTAAAGCGTTCATTTCCATTTGATTTGACGTGAATACTGGGACAACACTTTTAAAGGGTCGCCTATTCCATGGACAGCGCAGTCTTGATTATCGCTAGTTAAATTAAGGGATGAGAACGTTGCTTTAGGGGCATATCCACATAGCCGCCGTTAAAATGTGCGTCAAAAACAGCTTGAATCATTTCGGTGGCTTGCCGCCCGTCCTCAATGGAAACCTGCGGCTGGCGGTCTTCCGCTATGGCCGCCATCAAATCGTCGATAATGGGCGCATAATCACTGACGATTTCGGGGCGACGGAGCGGCACAGTCGGCGCGTCGGGGAGCGGCGTCCATTCTGCTGCGCCGCCGCCGGAAACCCATGACGGCGAAAGGGTGTAATACACCGTGGGGCGCGGATCAATGCGAATGGTAGCCATCCCTTTACTACCATAAATGTCCATGCCGTAGCGACCGGGATTTTTTTCGTTGACTTTAGTGGACGCAAAGTATCCGGGAATCTCCCCTTTAAATCCATAAACGGCATGAAGACTATCGCCGACGATAGGACCGAGAAGCTCCTTTTGCGGAAGTGTAATGTCTTGGCGCGTGGACAAGCGTCCATCGGTCAAAATACGCGCTGCACACCAGCTGGGCTTTCCCAAAAAATAAATCATCATGTCGAAGAGATGAATTCCCAAGACGATCAAATCTTCACCACCTGAGCGGACATCTTCTTTTCCGCGACCTCGAATCTCCAGAATATCGCCGATAAGTTTCTCTTCGAAAAGCATTTTCTTAGCGTGGGCAATGACGGGGTCGGT
This sequence comes from Candidatus Hydrogenedentota bacterium, assembly GCA_012523015.1. Classification (NCBI taxonomy): domain Bacteria; kingdom Pseudomonadati; phylum Candidatus Hydrogenedentota; species Candidatus Hydrogenedentota bacterium. Next base: position 58,223 of record JAAYJI010000005.1, on the reverse strand, counting down.
ACGAAAATTAAAGGCTATTGCCCACTTCAGATTTTTGGCGGTCATCCCTGCGACCACCTCATCTGCCTCGGCAAGATCGGGGGTCAGCGGCTTTTCTATGAAGCCGTGGGCTCCTATGGCGGCACAAGCCAATAAATACTCACGGTGTTTATTCGTCCAGCGCGGACCAATGGTGACCAAGTCGGGAGACTCTTTTTCAAGCATCTCTCTGTAGTCACTGTACTGACGCAATGCCCCCGATTCTTTGGCGTGTTTTTCACGGCCCGCCTCATCGGGATCGGCCAAGGCGACCACTTCGACCTCATCGCGCAGTCCCCAAGCCATGTGGAGCCCGTGTCCGTATTTACCTTGAAGGGAGTCGCCGATAATGCAAGCACGATATTTCTTTGTGGTCTTACTGTCCTGTGCTCGGACTTGTTGGTGGGTCAGCACAGCGGCAGCAGCGGCGCTGTGCATTAAAAAATTGCGTCGGTTCATAATGCATCTCCTCTCTGGGATTGAAGAAATACAACTCGTTAAAATATATTTAGTTATAGGCGGAATTTTTCGGCAAGATATATTTTTCGAACGAGCGGATCCTCAGCAATATCTTGAGGCTTACCCGCTGCCAATAGAGAGCCTTCATTGATGATGTAGGCGTAGTCTGTAATAGCCAGTGTATCACGTACATTATGATCGGTTATAAGAACGCCGATTCCCCGCTTACTCAGGTCGCGGACAATCAGCTGTAAATCGGCTACAGCAATGGGATCAATACCTGCGAAAGGCTCATCCAACAGAAATATTCGCGGTTCGATAACAAGGGCGCGAGCAATTTCCGTGCGGCGCCGTTCTCCCCCGGACAAGGTATAGGCAGGACTGTCGGAGAGATGGGTGATATTGAGTTCGGTCATGACGCTGTCGATGCGCGCGATACGTTCCGCGCGTTTCAGCGATTGGTATTCCAACACGGCTTGAAGGTTTTGCCGCACCGTCAATTGTTGGAAGACAGAGGGCTCTTGGGGCAAATAGGCAATTCCGGCGCGGGCACGGCGATACAAGGGCGTCTTGGTAATGTTAATGCCGTCGAAGTGTATGGTGCCGGCATCGGGTTTCAAAAGCCCGACAATCATACTAAAGGTAGTGGTTTTACCGGCACCATTCGGACCAAGGAGCCCCACCACCTCGCCTGCCTCCAAGGCAAGAGAAATTTCTCGGACAACGACCCGTTTTTTAAATGCCTTGGTCAGGCCTTCCATATAAAGTAATGCCTGTTGGTCCGTTGACACCGTGCGCTCCTTTAAGTTGGATTAGAATGCAAAAGGATAAGCGGCTTCCAATAGAAGCCGGTTCAGCTTACTCAAATCATTTTGTTCAAGATTGTCGGCAGCCGTCAATTGGCGTGCTTCGTCAGATAATGTTTTACCTGCCCACGCATCGGCAGCATAGAATCCCTGTGCCGGCAATATGCCGTTAAAGAGTCGTAAAATATCTTCTTTGCGTTCGACCAACTGCGCCGTTTCCATCTGAAGCAGCAGTTGCTGGTTTTGCGTTGACATCTGCTTGAGGATCTGACGACCGGGAGAAGGATCGGCTGAAGCGGCTTCCGCCTTAATGGCGTTCATGAGACCGGGCCAGTCTTTAATATCATCCTTGCGCAATTCATAGGCTTTGGAGGCGGGCGCAGCGGCACCATTTGCAGCGCCATGCAAAGGCACCTGATCGGCTCGTACGCGGGTAACCTCAAAAGTATTGGTTTTCAGATTTAGAATCATCTTTTCACCGCGCAAACCCTGCAGCCGCTCGCTATTCACGACGGGATTGCCGGAAAAGACGAGTTCCCCCGAATTAAAATTCCATTCTGCACGGCCCGCGCTGATCTCGGCATCGGGGTGCTTAACCTTGACATTACTTTCCATGACCACCGTCGCCGGTGTGGCACGCCCTTTTTCCCAGGTAAATTTCATGGTACCGGCTTCGATGGGCAAGTCAGCCAAGCCGGGTTCATCGGAGAGAAGCCGTATACGTACACCGCCGGTCATCTCTTCGATGGCGCCGGTCGCGAAATTACCTTTCATCGTACCGGCTTCTATTTCCATTGAGGAATAGCCGCCCATGCCGCTGTCTGTTTGCGCCATTAGCGGCAGACTCAAAAAACATAAGGCGATTATGAAAATCTTTTTAGGAATCACGTTAGTTCCTTTCCAAAACGCACCACGCCGGACACGTCCGTAAGTTCAAAAACACGTTCATCGGGGTAGAGGCGCATACCGGCAGCGTTTAACTGTAAATCCGGATCATCAATAATAACAGATCGATCTGTTTTTGCGGTTCCTTGGGTACCTTCTTCCCGAGACCATTCAATATCATGCAGCATTATTTTTAAGCTTCCTGCCACCATCCGCACTTCTCCTTCCAAGCGCGCACTTTTGTCCTGCTCAAAAATACCTTGTGCAGCATCCAAGGTAATTTCCTGATCATCTTTAGAATAGATGACGGCATGGGCCTTTTCAAAAGAATAAATCTGTTCCTCTTGAACGGAAAAAGAGTCGGCACTGATCCACAGTTCGGGTTTGCCCGTTGCCGTATCGGCGCTGGCGGGGCGGTGCATGTACAAATTAATCCCCTTCATTTGCATGGGCTCCACAATGGGCGCCGCTCGTGAAACCAATGCGCCCGTATTATCTTCAAGAATCGGCGCAGCTCTTTCTTCCTGAACAGGCTTGCTGCAAGCGCTGACCAGCAAAAGAGATACCAGAACACCTAGGATAACTTTTCTCATGATCCTTTCCCCAAGTTCCGTTCGTAAATGGCGCGCAGCCCTTTCAGGGTCAAGAGCGGATCCACAAGATCGATACGTTTGGAAACACTGCTTATCCGACGGGCATAACCACCGGTCGCAATGACCTTCGCATCACGGCCCAGTTCATTGCAAATTCGACCCACAATGCCATCGACCATATCCGCATAGCCATAGGTCAGGCCCGCTTGAATGTTGGTTACCGTATTGCGTCCGATCACTTCTTTGGGCGCTACAATATCGACGCGAGGCAGTCGGGCACAGCGTTCAAAAAGGGAATCTGCCGATAATTGTATGCCGGGGGCAATGACGCCGCCCAGCCACTCCATACGCTCTGTAATCACGTCGAAGGTAATGGCCGTTCCAAAATCAATGACGATGAGGGGGCCGGGATATTCTTCGAGGGCGCCAACGGCATTGGCGATGCGGTCTGCGCCCACTTCCCTCGGATTTTCACATTGGAGCATAACACCCGTTTTTACGCCGGGCTCAACCATCAGCGCATCAATGCCAAAAGCGCGGTTGCACACATATTGAATGGCGCCGTTTAAGGGCGGCACCACACTGGACACGCAGCAACCGGTGATTTCCTGTTGATTCACCTGAATACTTTGCAACAGCATGGTCAACAAGATCGACAATTCATCGCCGGTACGGTAATTCGAAGTAAAGACGCGCCATTGACCCAAGAGTTCCTTTTCTTTGTATAAGCCCAAAACCGTATGGGAATTTCCGATATCAACTACAAACAACATGATTGCAGTATCCTTTTTTCAAAAAGTTCAACACTATTTTCAGCCTTATTTTGCGTTGCCCCTCTCGCGCCGAGATGATCGTGAGAGGATACGGAATAAATTACTGTATGTCTTTCGTCGCTCTAAACGCAAACAAAGGGCAAGCTCTCTTGATCACAATTTTATTCGATTAGAAAAATGTTGCGCTCCTGTATCTTTGATTGGCGGCGCCTCAACACCGGCTAGGGGCTGTTGGGGATCGTTATGTCGCCGTATTCAATCCGTTGTATGCCTGCTATAGTCTCGACGAAGAGCGTGCCTTCCATATCAATGGCGGTCACTCTGCCGCTGATGTTGCCACGAGAAATCTCTTTGCCGATCAAATCACAGGCTTTGACCCATTCTTCATGAACAGCAAGCAATTGTCCGCTCTTTAGCCGCTGCACAGCGGCGTCAAGGTGCATGATCACCGTATAGAACAGTGCTTGCAAATCCTTGGTTTCGCCGCTTGCTATCCGCAACGACCCTGCCTTATGGCGCAAGGACGGCGGGAAATCTTCTAAGTCATGGTTTACGTTCACACCAATGCCAAGGGCGATTCGGTTCTCCCGTTGTTCGATCAAAATGCCGCCTACTTTCCTCGTGTTACACAACAAATCGTTCGGCCATTTCAGCCGTATAGGAATCATCAAGGAAAGGGCATTATATAAGGCAATGGCAGCGGCAAAGGCAATCCCGCGCAACGGCCCGTTGAGACTCACACTGAAATACAAGCCTTTACCGGCAGGGCTGTGCCACTTCGTCCCGTGCCGGCCGCGGCCTTGCGTTTGTTGATCCGCTATGAAGACCGTTCCGTCTGTCTCACACGCCATGGCGAGCAGATTGGTCGATTCGGTCTGCGGATACCAGATAATTTGTTTGGCAAGGAGCCGGGTGCCATCCAGACTTTTCGGATAGGGGCTGCCCAAAACGAACTCAGGCGTGCTCAATGAGCAAGGTCATATCAATAGACCGGGCAGAATGGGTTAAAACGCCGACCGATACGAATTGGACGCCTGTTTCAGCCATGGCACGGACCCGATCAAGGGTGGCATTGCCACTGGCTTCAAGAAGTACCTGATGATCCTTAACGCGGCTTACCGCTTCTTTCATATCGTCCAAACTCATATTGTCCAACATAATAACACCGGCGGCGGCCTTCAGTGCTTCGTCAAACTCATCCAAGGTACGCACTTCAACAGCAATACGCATGAGATGGTGTGTTCTTTCTGTTGCGCGGCGCACCGCTTCCGTTATGCCGCCTGCCATCATCACATGATTTTCTTTAATCAAAATGCCGTTAAACAGCGTATGGCGATGGTTGGATCCGCCCCCGTGAACGATCGCTTCTTTTTCCAACTGGCGGATCATGGGACTCGTTTTTCGCGTTCCGCATATCTTACAGGGAAGTCCTTTAACTTCCTTCACAAACTGGGCGGTGAGCGACGCAACACCGGAGAGGCGCTGCACAAAATTCAACGCTGTCCGCTCGGCTGTGAGCACGGCCTGCGCATTTCCGGTGAACTCTGCGAGCAAATCACCATTGCCGAAAGGAGTGCCGTCTTGTAAGCCGCTCCAGTCTTGAACGTCAGCTTCCAAGAGATCAAAGGCACAACGAAAAGGACGCATCCCACTGAGGACGCCCGTATCTTTTGAAATCAATCGGGCGCGGCACCGCAGATCGGGGGAAACGGTGGTGTTGGTCGTTAAATCTTCCTGACCGATGTCTTCAGACAAAGCCAGGGACACTGTTTTTTCAAGCATTTTTTTCATGTATCAAACTCCATAAAGACGGGTAAGGACCGCACAAAAATCTTATCTCTCCCCCTTTTGCTTTCAGATTTCGATTGTGGGCAAACCGTCGCTCCAATAAAAGACTGTATTATACCTAAATGAACAACCTTGATAATTTTTTATAAATGAATGTCTATTATGTCTATATTAATGCGGCACTTTCCCGGTTCCCGCATGGTACAAAAAACCGGCGTGACCGCTTTGTAGTCAGTCCGGCATCATCCTTCCGAACGCTATGGTATAGCATCCCGGCGAAAAAACCCCTGCAACTCCTGAACAATTCTAAAAAAAGAAGGAACCCAAACTTATCCGATAAATTTTCATGGATTCGGGTTTTGTCGAAATTATACCGTATTGGGACCGGTGCGTTTCTATTTTATCAAAAGGAGCCTCTTTTTACTGAAGTCTCACATCCTGTAACGCAGGCGCAGCGGCGGCGCAGGCGGCATCCGATACGCCTTGGGCTTGGCGGATTCACCACTTTTTTCATCGCTGCTTTGAGGTTGCGGAAAGGCACGCACACGGAGTTGATACCCAAAGGGTGAAGTCAACGGAGCGGTGCTGTCTTCCCGTTGCTCTTGCGCTCCTGTCGTTACCTCTTCTCTATGGGCTGTTTTCAGACGTTGCTGCTCGGCTCCTTCAATGAGAGGCGCTTCTATTTTTTTCGTGGCAGGCGAGGTCGTGTCTTGCCCCGCTTCAAAATTTAAGCTTAATCCGGGATGGGTTTCGGATTTATCGATGGGCTCTCCCAGATTGGTGGGCGAAACGAGACGGTGCCCTCCTTCCCCTTTATCAGGATAAGGTTCTTCAGCATCCCACGGGCCTGATTTTCCCGACGCATCAAATTGCAAGTTTTTATCGCTGAGAGAAGGATAGCCGTCACTTTTTTGAATATCAGGAAGAGCATCTGTAAGCCACGCTTCTTTGTCTTCCTCCTTTATCCCCTCCGGTACGGTGGGTATAGGTAAAGTCTCTTTAATATCGGTTATCTGAATGTTGTGAGCGGAGCCGCCATCTAGAGGCTCAATAACTTGCCTGTCCTGCCGAACCGCTAATCGACCGAAATAAACCTGACCGTTCTCCATCTCTACGTATAACGGCGCCGTGGACGAGATTTGTTTCACGTTTTCCAAGGGCGTCATCATCTGACCAGCCAAGGAGGTTCGAAAAACGAGGGTATTATTTTTAATCCGCGAAAAACTTCCCGACAAGGTCTCCTTATTCTCCAAAACAATGAGATCACCATAGGCCTGTGTCGCGAACAAACAGTGTTTCGCAACCAAGCACAGCAGGCAGCACATCCATTTGAAAGAACTTTTTTTCATGGCAACAATTAGTGACAGTGATAATACACACGGATTCGGAAGGAACCGCAATTTATTCTATTATTTACGGCGCGGTCCCCAACTGGGTCCTTCTGCGGGCATCTCAACGCGGGAGACCGCTTTTTCCGTCATGGTGCTCAAGGTAATAGCCCACAATTCGGGACGGCCCCGACGGCTTGAAGTAAAGGCAATATGCCGTGAATCGGGCGACCAACAAGGCGCTTCATTGATACCGGGCGAGTTTGTAAGCCGCTGCGGATTCGAACCATCGGCGCCCATCACATAAATTTCTAGACCTTCGCCTGAAATAGACGATACAAAAGCAATCATCTTTCCATCAGGCGACCAAACCGGATCATAGGCGGAGCCGCCATGGAAGGACAAGCGGTTTTGGTTCGAGCCGTCAGCATTCATGACATAAATTTGCGGCCGCCCGGCACGGTCACTCACGAATGCGATCCGGCCGCCATCAGGCGAAAAACAAGGCGACGTGTCGCCATCCCGATTGTTGGTTAGACGTAGCGTATTGGACCCGTTTTTGTTGCGCAAATATATTTCTGCGTTCCCGTCTTTACTCAGGGTCATGGCTAAACGTTCATTATCCGGCGCCCACATGGCGGCGCTGTTGAGCCCCACTTCTTTTGATAAGGGATGGGTAGCGCCTGTGGCGCGATTCAACACGTAAAGAAAACTGTAACGGTCTTTGTACGAGAGATAAACGATATCTGAGCCGTTCGGCGATATTTCCGGCATGATAGACAGGGAATTGTGATTGGTTAGGCGCCGCACATTTGCGCCATCATAATCTGCAACATAAATTTCTTTGACGCCGGGCCCGGAAATGCCTGCAAAAACGATTTCTGAAGTACCGATACCGGGCACCCCGTCGACCACACGGATGACCTCTTCTGTGAAACGGTGGGAAGCCAAACGATAATGGCTTCTGTCGACGCGGATTTCTTGACCATAAAGTTGTGTATTGCTATAGAGGTCAAAGAGCCGAAATTGCGCTACCAATGAATCGCCATCCTGATAAATGTAGCCATGTACCAAATTTTCCGCACGGGTCGCGCGCCATGCGGGCAAATCGATGGCACTGACGTTGGCTTCAATTCCGGTGAATCCTGCGGGATATCGTGCCGGCGGCAGGGCTACAAAAAGTCCGGAAAATTCAAGGTCATCGGAGACGGCTTGGGTCATTTCCGCGGCAATACTGACAAATTGCGCATCAGATACGGCGAAGTTGGGCACAGCTACCAACACACGGCTGTCCATGCCGATATCGGAGGTAATACGCACAGCTTCCTCAGTGTATCCGTGTATTCCGGCAATAAGAATAATCAGCGGAATAAAAACTAACGGTCTAAAACTATTCATCCTCTTTATCCTTTTAATGTATGTTTTTATGCTTCGATCTTGTCCACACCGGATCGAGCAAAGGATACCATAATCTCTATGATTATCCTATCTAAATTATCCGAACACACGGAGTTGTGTGCAACTTATCGCTGCCAATGCTACGACCTTTGCGCCAAAAACAAATGATCTCTCAAGATTTTAGTGTATTGTTCTTGGGATCAGGCTTTCTAAACCGGCAGTTTGAAACATAGAATCGGTGAAACGATACAAGCCGTATCCATAAAGTTTTCCCGGTCCCTCAAAGCTTTCCGGAACCAATACTTTATATTTCATTGAACCCGGTATGGCGGGCGGCGTAAACCAAGAGAATTCTAAGTCTCCCTCAGTACCTTCATCGGGTAAGACATCGGGCAGTGTCCCCAGACCATTGACACATTCAACAAAAGACCAGCCCTCGGGAAGCGTCTCAACTAATCCAAAGACCAGCGGCGATTCAATTCCAAACGCCTCAAAAAATACGGTGATCTCTATTATTTCGCCGGGAGTATACGCACCAACCTCGCGATCAAGTACAAATATGGTCTGATAGCTGCGCAGTTGTGTTTCTACCTCATTGGAACTCAAAAGCTCCCCCTCCGCTTCGTACACGGCTATGGGAGGGAATAAAACAATTGCTTCCTCATCGGGAGCTTTAAGGCGATAGCTGAATGTCAAAGGAAAGGTGAAGGGTGACGACCAAGAAAATTCTAACAAGTCTTCTGATCCGATGTCGGATGACGCAGCTAAGCCGCCGTCATCAACGATCCCTTGAAAAACCCATGACCCCGGCAATTGCTCTTGCACGACCAAAGAACTAAGCTCTATTTCGCCTTCAAATTCCAAGGTAACAGTAAAGACTATTTCTGCGCCGGCCTCATATTGATAGTCTGTGTCTACGGTGTGTTTCATACGAAGTGTTGGAGACTGCGGTTCCACAGGCACATCTTCGCCCTCGCCTTCAATAATTTCTTCGCCCTCGCCCTCAACGATCTCTTCGCCTTCACCTTCAGTTATCTCTTCGCCTTCGCCCTCAGCAATTTCTTCTCCTTCACCTTCAGTTATCTCTTCGCCTTCGCCCTCAATAATTTCTTCGCCTTCACCTTCAACGATTTCTTCGCCTTCACCTTCAGTGATCTCTTCGCCTTCGCCTTCAACGATCTCTTCGCCCTCACCTTCAGCTTCGGCTTCCCCTTCGCCTTCAACGATCTCTTCGCCCTCACCCTCAATAATTTCTTCGCCTTCACCCTCAGCTTCGGCTTCCCCTTCGCCTTCCGTCTGATTTCCTTCAACTTTAATATAGGCACGCTTTACTTCACGAAATCGGCCTATGTCCAATATGAGTTCAAAAGAAACGGAATATAAGCCCGGTTCATCATAGCTATGAATGGGATTTTGCACTTCTGAAGTTGTGCCATCCCCAAATTCCCATAGAACCCCCCGGACACGATGTTGACCACTCCGAGACACGTCAACAAACTGAACCGTCAGCGGCGCAGCCCCGGTTCTTGTTAAGGCAATAAAGTCAGGGCTGACATCTGAATCTCTTGCGGTAACTGTGACGGCCTCAGCTTTTTTCACTTCCTTTTTAAACCACAGGCTGTATGCGGTTAGGCTAACCGTATATTTACCCGCTTTTGTATAGGTGTGCCGGGGTTCTTTTGCGGATTCGGTTGGTGTACCATCTCCAAAGTCCCAGGAATATCGGGTAATAGGCAGCATCCGTCCATAAGAATTGTTCTGGAATTCGACTTGCAGGGGAGCTTCGCCTGAAGCAGGCTGCACGCTGAAATCTGCTTCCGGGCGCACGAGCTCAGATAGGGCAACAACGGCGCTGATAATAACGCACAGATATAAAAACAGGAGTTCAATTTTCATGAAAATAGTTTTCCTCGTATCGCTATAATATTTCAATCACCCAACACGGGGGATGATGGTACCGTTGTTTACTATCTTGCGTTGTCTAATAGAAAACATCATAAAATTCTTATCATTATGCCCTATTAAAGCAAAATTGAAGAGCGTTTATATCTACAGCACGCCCGCTTGCTATGATAACGAAATGATCTTACCTGCGCAAATCATTGCGGATAAAATCATTCCGTTTTTTTTAACGAGTCTTTTCCATTCCTTGCCGGCAGCATCCTAGGGTTTATCTAAAGGCGTGCCGCCTTGGGGGGTGGAAACACTTTGCTTACGCTTAGTTCCCCAAAAGACGCCGAGCAACGCCACAAGCAATACAGCGACAAGGATCATGGTCGCCACATCAGAATTCCATTTATTCACGTATTCATAAAACCAGACCCAAGCGGCGATGGCGATAATATTTCCCGAATTTACTGCGACGAGCGTAAGTCCTACTGACATGCCTATAATATATCCGAGAATAGAACCTACTAATGGACCGGTACTCCAAAAAGGAAATAAGACAAAAATCATCAATCCCAGGAATCCATAGGGGGCTATAACGGGTTTATAATTTAAGGCAACGGTATGTAAGTTGTCCAACGTAGTGCCAATGTATGGAATACGCGTTAAATGTTTATAGCCTTTTACAAAAACAGGAAACACCAGGCAAACGACTGTAAATTCAGACACCGACGTCAAAAGAAATAAAAACGTGGGCGAGAAACCGAATTCACGTCCAACACCGACGGTGGCTGCTCTGCCCAGAAAGCTTGCGTAAAAAATGATTTGCCACGTTTTACCATAAGGCGCCCCCCAAAAAAACCATGCGCCAAGCCACACAGATAAACTGACTAAGAGCAGGAAGAATCCGAGTGCTATCAAAGTGGACAAGAATAATGACGAGGGTTCGCCCTTTTGTTGAATGGACTGGGATTGTTTCATGTATAGTGATTCCACACCGCTGAAATTATTACTAGACACAATGGTAATTACCGTATTGTATACAAAATGAAAGACAAACAAGACAACAACATTATTTCTTCCGCGCTGAAGAAAGATGCCGATGCAGCGCCCACAACTCCCGGCTGCTACATCATGCGTGATGAGGCAGCCAAAATCATGTACATCGGCAAGGCAAAAAACCTGCGCGCGCGTATCCGCAATTATATCAATGAGAGCGATAGCAGATACAGTGTGAAATTTCTCATGCGCCGCGTCGCCTCTATAGAGTATATACGAGTCTCTTCCGAAAAAGAGGCGCTGCTCCTCGAAAACACCCTCATCAAAGCGCATAAACCACGGTATAATGTTCGCCTACGAGATGATAAAACCTATGTGAGCCTGCGTCTGGATCCTACAGAAAACTTTCCTCGCCTGACCGTAGTGCGCCGCAGAAAAAAAGATAAAGCGCGTTATTTTGGTCCTTATCATGATACACGAGCGGCAAGAGAAACGATAAAACGCCTCCAAAAACTGGTGCCGCTCCGTGTGTGTTCCAACCACGTGCTGGCAAACCGAACACGACCGTGCATCTATTATCAGATAAAACAATGTCACGCTCCCTGCGTAGGATTGATTAGCAAGGAGGATTACGCGGCATTGGTGCAGCAAGCACTACTCATATTAGAAGGCCGCAGCGGCGATCTCCAAGAACAATTATTAAAAGAGATGAACACCCTCTCTGATGCGCTCCGTTTCGAAGAGGCGGCAGTGGTACGGGATCGGCTCCGTGATCTGCATACTACCATGGAACCGCAACGCAGTGTCGTACACGGTCGGCGTGCCCGAGACAGAGATGTCTTTGGCTATCACGCAGAAGGAAACTATTTGCAGCTCCACGTTCTTTATTATCGTAACAACGCCATGGTTGGCGGCAAAAGTTTCGCTTTTGATCGCATTGAAGCGCCTTTACCGGAGCTGCTGAGTTCTTTTTTATTGCAATATTATGAATCTACGCCCTTTATCCCATCTGAAATTCTCGTGCCCATCGACTTGGAAGAACGCAGTATCCTCGCAGAAATCATCAGTGAACAGCGCGGTGCTCCAACCACCTTGCGTGTACCGAAACAAGGCGTCCTTATCGGATTGGTGGAATTAGCGTCGGATAATGCCCGTCAGGCCTTTATTGAACGGAAGGGGCATGAAAAAGCGATTCAAAATACCCTCGAAGAAATTCAACAGACGCTCCATTTACCCGTATTGCCCAATCGGATTGAATGTTTCGATATCTCAACCATCCAAGGCGATACAACCGTGGCGGCCATGGTCGTTTTTGAGCGCGGTGTTCCGGTAAAGAGTTGTTACCGGCATTATATGATTCGCTCCATTGAAGGGCAAGATGATTACGCATCGATGCGAGAAGTAATCTTTAGACGCTATAGTAAAATTTCACGACAGGAAGATCTGCCTGACCTTGTGCTCATTGACGGCGGGAAGGGACAGCTAAATGTTGCCCATACCATTCTTAAGGATCTTGGTTTTGATAGGCTCGCGTGCGTCTCTATTGCCGAGGCGCGCAGCGGGAAAAATAACAGCGCATCCTTTGAACGCTTTTTCATACCGGGTCGAAGCAATCCGATCATACCGAAACAGAATAGCTCGGTCGTTCGGCTTTTGAGTATCGTCAGAAACGAGGCGCATCGTTTCGCCATTACTTATCACCGAAAGAAACGTTCGAAAACAAGACTCACCAGTGTTTTGACTACCATCCCCGGGATAGGCTCAAAACGAGCAAGACAATTGTTGAGTGCCTTCGGCTCGGTCGCTGAAATCAAAAAAGCCTCTGTGGAACAACTCGCCGCTGTTCCTTCGATTAGCAGAAACTTGGCGCAAATAATCCATGACGCCTTAGAATAACAACAGAGACTTACAGACCATCCTTGAAGGATAATGTCTTCGAATCACCGCGGCCCTTTCTCGAGTTTTTCGAGGCGTTGTCGTGGCAAATGCGCAGTGGGATGGACGTTACTAATTGCCTGCCATCCTTGCAAACGTGCTTCCGGATCATTTTTTGCCGTATAGGCGGCATCTAAAAGCTCCGCTGTTTTAAGAGATTCCGGTTCACGCATTAGCAGACGGGTGAATTGCTCGATCGCTTCATCAATAACACCTGCGCGGAGCAAGACCTCTCCCAAATGCATGAAATGAGACAAGTTTTCCGGTTCCAGCTTTTGCGCTGTCCTCAATAAACGCTCCGCCTGTACGAGCCCTTCGTTATCCTTATTTTGAAGTGCCACATCTGCTAGGAAGCGAGCGCTGTCGTCGACAAGTTCCGGGCGTTCTTTTGCCGCCGTACGAATTTGGTCAATACCCAAGTCCTCATTTCCCGCAAGGCAAGCCAATACACCCGTAATCCAAAGGGCTTCCGACGATTGCGGATGCATTGCGGACAGCTTGTCGGCTAAGCGCTGTGCTTCGCTTATATCGCCTGCTTTTACCCATGCCAATACGCTATAGGCATAAGGCAAGGGTGATTCCTCTTCCCCGTCTTCGGTTAAAGATAACCATGTCTCCAATTGCATCTCCTCGGGAAGATGGTGGAACAAGAAATGCGCGGCTTGTGCGGCGGCGCCACTATCGGCTTCGACCCGGATCGCCTGAACCCAGCTTTTAACAGCACGTTCCGTCTTTCCCCAAGCCAATTGCGTCTGACCTAAACGCAATAAGACGAAGCTTGAGTCGGGCGCCATCGCAGAGGCAAAGGAATACATCAACTCCGCTCTGGACGGTTTTTCTTCTTTGAGAAAGCCTTCACCCAGCGCCATTAATTGTTCAACCATGACAGGCGCGTAAGGAGAACTTGCGTCCAAAGACTTCCGTACCAGCGCCACGCCATGCCCCCAGTTCCCCGCTCCGATCAATGCGCAGCCTTGATTAAAAACAAGATCACGGGGAAAGTTTTCGGATTCGCTCAAGTTTTTATATAGTTCGGCCGCCTCTACATAGCGGTTATTGGCTTCATAGGCACGGGCAAGATAACGTCGTATGAGCGGATGTGCGGGACGTTTACGATCCAAGTCCTGCCATATCTGCAACAGCCGTTCCGGTTTATCACAACTGCGCTGCACGAGCGGAAGAATTTCGCTCAAGTCTTCCACGTTGGACAGCGCCTCTTCACACAAGGCCAAAGCGCGCTCGGTCTCGCGCTGTTCAAGATGGGCAAGAATCCGAAGGCGCCAGCCTCGCTCTTTTTCGGGAGCTAGGGCGACGGTCACTTGTCCCAGCCGCTCCATGGCATTCGTCCGTCCTTCGTCGTGAAGCTGATCCAAGACCATGAGGATCCACCCAATCGCATCATCCTTCAGTTCGGGCCGTGCCTCAATTTGAGTCAAAATCTTTTGTGCGTCGTTGGCTTCTGCTCCCGTTGCGATCTCTGATAGAGCTATCAAGATGGGAAGACTCGCACCGATGTCCTCAGTGGAATCCATTGTTTTCAGAATGTCGAGAGCAGCCGAATACTCTCCCGATTCAAAAGCAGCCCGCCCTTGGACCTCTTGTTTGCGAAGAATCAAATCGTGAATGGCTTTATTCTCAGGAAATTCTTTTCCCAGCTCTTGCCAATAAGAGAGAGCGTCTTTATCGGGGCGGCTCAGCATCTGATCCATCCACGCAACGGTTTCCTCTGCCATAGAGCCATTGATCAAGCTTTTTAAAAGCTCCATAGCCGGTTCAAATTCGTTTCCCAAAGAAAAAGCCTTCGCCCGTCCCAGCGCCAGCCTTTCACTGTCGGGGAAATAATCCAGTGCACGCTGGTACGTATCCATGGCTTTGCTCACCTCATTAGCGGCGAGTAAACGGCGCCCTTCCCGATCAATATAAAATATCACGACGTCTTCCAGCAGAGGATGCTCGCCCAAGATGCGGAGCAGTTCTTTTCTATCCGATAGGAAATAAGCAATTCCTTTTTGGGCAATCTTATAACGAAGCATCAGTTCCGGATGATCTTTGTGTGTGGGATAGGCCTTCCCATAGGCATCAGCGGCGGCGGCATCTAAACCGGCCCTTTCCAAAGTGATCCCAAGCTGTAACCAAGGATAAAGGGATTGGGGGTGCTGTTCAGTCAAATCTTTCCAAAACGACAATTGCTCTTCCGTCGTGGCGCTGCTTTGGAGCAAAGAGATCATACCGTTAACAGCGACTTCATTATCCGGTTCTTCTTCCAAGACGAAACGGTATTGTTCGAAAGCTTTATCAGGGTCTTTCGCGCACATCGCCCCTGCCAGCTGTATGCGTAAAGGACTGCGTTTCTCGGATTTCTGATCCCATATAAAGCGATAAATATATTCTGCTTCACTTATTTTGTCTTCAATCAGATACTGATGGCCAATCACTTCCAACAGTCTCAACTGGCGGCTCTTTTCGTCCTCGGTACGGGGATTAATAGCGAATGCAGCATCCAAAGCCTCCTCCGTCTGCCCCTCTCTAAATAGCAAATCGCTAATGAGTATGCGTGTTTCAGGTTTTCGGCTCAAGACCAATTGTGCGCGGGCGAGAAAACAGGCTTCTTCTTTACGTCCGAAACTTTGTGCTGCAAAAAACAAATTAGGATTGTCCACGGCGTTCATTTCTTCTTGATAATACAGGAGCGGATCAGGCAATCCGTTAATTCGTTGATAGCATTTTTCAGAACCGGCATCGTCCGTAAGCGCCACCTGCATCAAAAAATCCAGTTCATCAGGCGGTGACACTTCGTAGAACCCGAGAAAAGCGTCTGCTTGATCATCGGGCAATGCGATCCCTTGAAAGCGATTTCTACCTAGCAAGAACTCCTTATCAACGAGCGGCATAAGCAGCTCATAAACGGGAAAGTAGTAGCGGATGTTATGGCTCTTTTCGGAGACATAGGGCAAAGGCAAGAGTTGCGAAAAGTCGTTGAGGTTTATCACGGAATCATATTTTTGTATGAGCCATTCTACGCAGGCATCGGCCTTTAATTCGACCATCATCAGCCGCGTCCGCACATGCCAGAGACGAAATTCGGGATTGAAAAATCCGGCAAGGATTTTATAAAGGGTTTGAAGATCCGAATCCGCGGGACCTCTTGCCGAAGTGTTCTCAGGGGCAAATAGAGTCCAACCGTGTTTACTTTCCATACGGACCGGCACAGGTGTCGTTTCCGCCTTTCTATACAGATTCAATAAAGGTCTGATCTTGTGTTCTTGGTAGATGCGCGATACCATGAGCGGCGCGATCAGCAAAATAAAACATAGAGATAAAAATACGGCGGCGCGGATACCGGAAACAATCCACCACCCTTTGGGGGGCACACCGCGTTTGTAGAGATGAACGGTAAAAATCAGTGTCCAATTGAGCAAAAAACCAAGGATCCAAAAAGGGAAAAAAGCAAGGGGAAAAGCATGTCGGTATTCACACTGGAGCCCAATATATCCCAATACGTATAGGACGAAGAAAAAGATGCCCAATGCCCACAAGGGCTGATGAACCGCCAAGATGAGGAGAACAGCCACTGCGTAAACCAGCCCGAAGCGATTCAAATGAGCCGCCAGCTTATGATGAAAAGAATACATATACGCGTGCCCTTTCGTGGGCATAGCAAAGGTGTGCGGATAGGCATCGGCATAGCGCAGATTCCTCAAGACGGCGCCATAAGCTCTGGCAAGAAAATCAGCGGGAAAATAGCCAATAGCCGATTTAAGCCAATTCGTTCCTGCCACATCGGCACCTGAGGTATCTAAGGAAAAATTACTTTTGTTTTCGCCGCTTGTTCTGCGCATATGCGATTGGATAGCAGAAAACACATAGCAGTCTGAGCCTGAGGACAAGGGTCTGTAAGATGCAGGAAGCAGTCCTAGATTGTATTGTCGTTTCGTGGAGAGACCTTGTACTAAGTGGTGATTAGGGTGGGTTGGTCCCTCTATTTCTGTAAACAATGGTAGGATTGTGATCAAAAAACAAAGAGGTAAAAGAAGCACTGACATTAAAGGGCGCAAGCGCGACCTACCTGTCCCGTCCACACGTAAGGCGACAACACTCAAGACCGCCCAAGCCAAAGGCATGAAAACAACGAGATCCATCCTGAACCCGCAGCCAATACCGATGGTCACGCCCAAGACAATGGAGAGAAATAATAATTGGCGCGAGGAGATCTTGTGTCGGATAGCCCAACCTAAGCCCCACAATACACTCAGGATAAAAGGAGCCTTGCTGAAATCCCGTAATTCTGTGATACGCCCCAACATTGCCGGAGAAAGTATTACCAAAAACACGAGAACGAAAGCGATGGAGCGGCGCATCCCAAGCCGCATCAACCCATAAATAGCAAGGCTTGACCACGCAAAGAGCAGCGCAAGCAAAGGTTCCGTACTGGTCCACGAAATACCAAAGAGCCGCCAAAAGAGTGCCACACTATAATTTAAATAGCGATGATACGTGGCTACTTGTGAGGGACTTTCCACGACGATTTCCGGAACGGCGTCTTCGGGAAGGGATTCAATTTCGCCATTTAAGAAGGCGCGCAGCTCCGGGTACTCTAGGACGTTGGGTGAAATAAAGCCTTTGCCTTGAACGAGCATAGCAGCAGGACCATAGAGCAGTTCAATGCCGGTCACAGAGGAACGATCGGTGCGCAGCGAACGTAAATGTCCATAGCCGACAGCGCCGCCTATACAAAAGATCAAGAAGGCTAAAAGAATGTCTATGATAGGGCTATGCGAAAATAGGCGCTGTGTCCACCTCGATTTCACGCGTATTCCTTTCAGCAAAAAACAAGGGCACTAGAGGCGCATTATTTAGGCATACCCGGAAGATGTCCTTCTGGGTGGGGCATATTTGCGCGCCGCGCTAATATCTCCTCGTACAACGCCTCATATTGGTCTACAATCTTCTCGCGGCCAAATTCTGTGGCGGCGACCTTGCGGCCCCGCTGGCCCATCTGCTTCGCCAATACGGGGTCACTCAAAATTTTTATGGCGTGCAGTGCCATACTCTCAATATCGCCTACCTCACACAAAAAGCCTGATTCGCCGTGGCGCACGACCTCGGTCACGCCGCCGCTGCGCGTCACAATGACCGGCACTTCACTCGCCATCGCCTCAAGGGGCACCAGTCCGAAACTCTCGTGTTCACTGGGCTGCAACAGCAGGTCAGCAGTCGCCAATAAACACTCGATATTGTCACAATTGCCGAGATATTGAATTTTATCTTGGATACCCAACTGTTTCGCAACCCCCGTTGCAGAGAGCCGTTCGGGGCCGTCGCCGATCATGATTAATCGGGCGGGCATCTTTTCCAAGACTTTGCCAAAGACACGAACCACGTCGGTGACCCGTTTGACGGGCCGGAAATTAGAGATGTGCATGAGAATCTTTTCGTTGGGCGCTGCCAAGGCGATACGGTCGGCAGGCTGATCACAAAAGCGATCCATATCCACGAAATTATAAATGGTCTGCACCGGCTGGGTCAGCTGAAATTCGTTTTCTGTTTGTTGGCTGAGCCACTTAGAAACAGCAGTAACGGCACAACTGTTTTCCATCACATACCGGGTGGCACGGTAAAAACTGGGGTGTGTTCCCACCAAGGTGATGTCGGTCCCGTGCAGCGTCGTGATTAAGCAAAACTGTTTTTCACGGGGCAGCATATCCCTGCCCACGAGAGCAGCCACCGAATTGGGCATGGCATAATGACTGTGCCACACTTGGATATCATATTCTTCCGCCACTTCGGCGATTTTACTGGAGAGCGCAATGGAATAAGGCGGTATTTTGAACAAGGGATAACTAATGGTTTCCACATGATGGGTGTAGAGATTGGGAATAAAGCGTCCTAGCCGAAAGGGTTCTTCCAAAGTCACAAAATGAACTTCATGACCACGTTGCGCGAGGGCAAAGCCCAATTCAGCCGCTAATACACCACTGCCGCCGACGGTCGCCTGACACGTAATACCTATTTTCATACTATATTTAACGTCCTATCGTTTTCGATTTTTGAACAAGAGCACACTATACACCATGTTCCCTCACAAATAAAACAGAAGAAAGAGCAAATCACTTCCTGAACCACCGAATACAGTGAGCAGCGACGCGCCCGGTGCAGCCCCTGTTCGAAACTTATTGCAGGGCTTCCAATTGATCTTTTAGGTCGGCTACGGTGACCGAAGCGTCTCCCCAAAGCGTTACCACATGGGCTTGCGTATACAGTGTATTTTCAACACCTGAATAGCCCGGTTTCGCATCAAGATTACACACAATCACCGCCTTCGCTTCGGATACCTTTAAAATAGGCATACCGAAAATAGGCGTCCCTTCCGCCGTCGCTGCGGCAGGATTCATCACATCACAAGCGCCCACGGCAACGACCAAATCTGTTGCAGCGAAACGGTCATTGATTTTAACCATATCATAAAGCATTTCATAATCAACGCCCACTTCCGCTAATAACACGTGCATATGGCCGGGCATACGGCCCGCCACCGGATGTACCGCCACCCTCACGTCTTTTCCCCGTGCCTCCAAGGCGTCCATCAGATCTTTTACCACCTGCTGCGCCTGCGATAATGCCATGCCGTAACCGGGCACAATAATCACGGTCTCCGCCTTTTCCAACAAGGCAGGAATATCCGATTGGGTCAGACCTTGCGCTGATTCCTCTCCCCTATCGTCAGCCACAGCCTCATCCGTTGCCGCGTCTTTTTTCTGAGTACTATAGACCGTGAAGCCGCTCAAGACCGCCCATAAATCCCGATTCATAGCGCGGCACATAATTTGCGTTAGAATCATCCCCGCCACGCCCACAAGGGCGCCGACACCTGCAGTCAGTATATTGTCCATGGCAATACCGCTCACGCACGCCGCAACCCCGGAAAGGGAGTTTAAAAGCGAGATGATGACAGGCATATCCGCGCCGCCTACACGGAGCGCCATGAACCAGCCATAGACCAAGGCAAGCACCGTCAAGATATATAGAGACACGTGACCAACTCTATCCACGGGAATCACAATCAACACGAGTATCACCACGAAAAGGATCCGAAGCGCTTGGGAATAGCCGAGAAAGGACACGGGGCGTGACGACAGCTTTCCTTCAAGCTTCAGCGCCGCCGCCATACTGCCGCTAAAGGTGACGCTGCCTATAGCAAGGGCGAGCGACGCAATAAGCCGGTTGGCCCACGTCATCTCCGCGGACAAACACGCGAGAATCACCAAGGCGGAAGCGGCACCGCCAACGCCGTTAAACAAGGCTACCAGCTGGGGCATCCGTAGGGTACCCGCCCGCTGCGCCAACAACAAGCCCAGGATACCGCCCACGCCGAGTGCGGTCCATGCCGCAGCGTTCATGAAAAGCGCGTATTGGTGGAAGGTGAGTATGACAGCAACAGCCATGGTCAGCGCGCCCAGGCGGTTCCCACGCAAGGCTGTTCTCGGCGATTGCATGAGGTAGATACTATAGAGAAAAACGGCGACAAGTGCTGCAGGCGGAAAATAGCTGTAAACAATACTCATTGCTTGCTCCCCTCTCCACTTTGATCAGACTTAAACATGCGCAACATGCGTTCTGTCACCCAATAGCCCCCCGCCACATTGATCATGGCCAAGCCAATCGCGATAAGGGCAATGTACCAGCCCGGGCTATAGGGTATTCGATCATGGAAAGCCGCCATCGCCGCCAAAAGCGAAATTCCCGATAAGGCATTCATGCCGGACATGAGCGGTGTATGCAAGAGCGGCGGCACCGCCATAATGATGATATATCCCAAGAAAGCACATAGGGCAGCGAAGAGCAACAGCAAGGGCAACACGACAGTCATATCTTTTCTCCTTACTTGTGCCGAGAGCGATGAGATTGCAGTGTTCGAAAAAAGGACGGAGCTCCCTGAGGTCTTTAGTCTCCTGCCAATCCCATAGCTCTTAAGGTACCTTGATGAACGATCCTACCGTCACGGGTCACGCAGGCGTCTTGAATCAAATCATCGGCAGCGTGTTCATCAATATTCCCATCAACGGCAATATGACCAATATATTCATAGAGATTATGGGCAAACATGCGCGTGGAGTCTATGGCTAATGAAGCAGGTATATTGAGCAGTCCCACGAGCAGCACATCCTTGTGTACATAGCTTTCGCCGGGCCGGGTCAATTCGCAATTGCCGCCCTGATCAATCGCCACATCCACTATGACCGCGCCTTTTTTCATACCTTCCACCATGGCTTTTGTGATAAGTATAGGCGCTCGTTCTCTGGGCACCAAGGCGGTGAGAATGATGATATCACTTTGCGCAACGACGGGCGTGAGACTCGTCCGCTCCCGTTCATAGAGGTCTTCTGACAGGCGCTTGGCGTATCCGCCTTCCCCTACGCCCTCCCCCTCTTCAAGCGCAAATGGCACCAAGAGCGCGCCGAGACTGCGCGCCTGCTCGTTCGCTTCAGGCCGAATGTCTAAGGTGCTTACCCGCGCCCCCAAGCGCTTGGCAGTGGCAATGGATTGCAAACCGGCAACTCCTGTACCTACCACCAGTACTCGGGCAGGCTCTATAATGCCTGCATCTGTGGGGATCATCGGTACAAAACGTGCCAGATGATGGGCAGCTGTAATGACGGCTTTATACCCCGCCACTGTGCTCATGGAAGTGAGTGCATCCATATGCTGTGCTCTGGAAACACGGGGGATGCTGTCGAGGGAAAAACTGGTAATATTGCGCGCCGCTAACAGGCGGACTGTGTCATGGTTCAAAGGATTAGCTGGATGCAAAAAACAAACCAAGACCGTTTTCTCGGGAATGAGCTCGCCCTCATGTACGCCCAGATCCGGATTGAATTGTGGTTCTTTTACTTTGAGAACCAGCGTAGATCGGGCATACACGTTTTTGACATCTGCAAGGATTTCCGCGCCGGCGGCACGGTAGCTGTCGTCGTCAAAAAAAGCGCCCAAACCTGCCCCCGCTTCAATTAAAACTTGCGCCCCTGCTGCCACGTAGCGGGCCGTCGTTTCCGGCGTGACTGCCACGCGCCTTTCGCCCGAAATGATTTCACGGGGCACCCCAATCGTCAATCCCTTTAACGATGTCATGGCTCATCTCCTTGAGTGTGATAAAACACGGTATGACGTCGATATCGAAATCGCAACGAATCTTATTATACCAATCTGTATTGTCTATCCCAATTATCAAGCTCTGGGGGAAGCGGCCGCCACTATAAGACAATTTTACAAGGGCGGGATTATGAAGAAGGATAGTTTATTGCGGATAGGGAATGCTGCGCTGTTCTACCAATCGAATTTCAAAGAGCTTTGGCCAATACTTTCCGGTCACGAAGAGGCGCTCCCCCGAGGCATCCCAAGCAATGCCATTTAAGACATCAACGTGTTTGCGCTCTTCTTTGGTGAGGAGTCCTGTCAAATCAATCCAAGCGGTGACATAGCCGGTCTGAGGGTCGATGACGGCGATACGTTCTTCTCTCCAAATATTGGCGAAAACCTTGCCGTCTATAAACTCAAGCTCATTGAGGTTTTTAATGAGCTTTTGACCGTCACGCACATAAAGACTGCTCAGCGGTTGGAAGCTGTCTTTATCGAGAAAGCGCAATTGCGCCGTGCCGTCACTGAGAATAAAACGGCTGCCGTCAAAAGTTAATCCCCACCCTTCCCCGAGATAGCTATACTTACCTTTGCTTTCAAAGGTATTTCGGTCATAGATAAAAGCAGTCTGATTTTTCCATGTGAGCTGGATAATTCGATCCCCCTGCAACGCAATACCTTCCCCAAAATAGCTGCGCCCCAGATCAACACGCTGCAAAGTCTCGCCCGTCTCCAAGGCGACTTTTTTCAGGCAGGAAGCGCCGTGCATACCCGTCCCTTCATAGAGGAAACCATCGGCAAAAGCCAATCCCTGTGTGAAGGCTTGGGGATCGTGGGGAAAGGTATTGACCACTTGTACCGTATAAAAGACAAGGGTTTCAGGCGGTTCTCCGTCCGTCGGCGGCACAGAACGGGGACAATTCACACAACAGCCCGCAATGAAGGCCGTGCTGAAGAGGATCAGAAAGAGGAAAGCATAGGAGCTGAACATGCAATAATGCACTAAAAACGCATTCCTTTTATAAGGGTTGTTCCGCAGTGTCCCGCGCACTTCCATGACAAGGACTTGTGATTTATTCGTAGCTGAATAAAATATGGGGCGCGTTGACCGTGTCGTAAATGACACGCACCACAAGCACGGTGCTATCGTGGGCAACGGACATATCTGCAGGCAGTCGGTGCACGTATTCCACATAATCACCATCTATAAAAAAGGTGACGGCAGCTGCGAGCACCGCGCTCTCACTTTTAAAATTAAAGCTTTGGGTGAGTCCGGGCTGGAGGGCGACGGTGTGTCCGCTACGATCGGCGGGCAACAAATTGCGTGCATTCTTAAGGAATTGCCGTTGAATCTCTTCATCCTCACAGAAGGGCGCAATTTTGATCGAAATCAGGGGATAGATACTGGCGTTGATAACCTTCGCTTGGTATGCTTCCGC
Source organism: Candidatus Hydrogenedentota bacterium (assembly GCA_012523015.1). NCBI lineage: Bacteria > Pseudomonadati > Candidatus Hydrogenedentota > Candidatus Hydrogenedentota bacterium. The sequence goes on along the minus strand of JAAYJI010000005.1, from coordinate 34,783 downwards.
AGGTGTGCACTCAGGCAGCAACGAGAGGAAACAGACCAACCCCAGCGCTCCAAAAAAGTGAATCATCCAAACACGCATAATTAAGGCTCCTTATTGCTCAGATACACACATGAAAGCAAAGCATTATTCATAGATACATACGCGTATCATGTTAGTACTGAGTGTACAAGAAAAACAATGCTCTTTTCCACAGATCATTCAATTGCAGAAACCACTGCAGAACTTCTATGTCGAGAATTGAGATCGACGCTCGGAAATGGGTCAATACGAACACCGTTCAAAGCGCAGCATAGGGACGCAGGCATGCAGCAAGAATAGGCGGCGAAGTATCATCGCCGCAATGCCGGCACGCCTTATTTCTTCTCGCGGTGGAGCGTGTGCTTGCGCAGGGTCGAATTGTATTTTTTCAGTTCGAGCCGTTCGGGATGGGAGCGCTTGTTTTTCTCCGTATTATAACGAGAGGTACCCGGCGCTTCCGTACATTCCAAAATGATGGTCTCGCGATTGCCTTTTGCTTTGGATGCCATAATATCTTTTCCTTCTCTCAACAGCGCTTATGGATAAGCGCAAACCAGTTCTATCGTAATGAATTGCAGTCCATTCGAATTCCGTTGATCGCTGTCGAATGAACCTCACATAAAACGCATGTTAATCCTTTGTTCCAACACGGTAATAAAGCTGTTTTTATATGCGTGTCGGATTAGGCGCATCCCCATACACTTCTTTGGGGTCAAAAACCTTTTCCGTCTCCGTAAAGGTCAAGTCTAAGGCTTTTTTAGCTGCCTCGCCCACGGGAACGGAGCGGTAGAAACAGGAGCGGTAGCCCACGTGGCAGCTTGCGCCGCCTTGAACATCCACACGGAGCCAAACCGTATCCTGATCATCGTCAATCCGCATTTCGATCACTTTTTGAACCAGACCGCTGGTAGCGCCTTTATGCCACAGTACCTGACGGCTGCGGCTCCAATAAACAGCCTCTCCCAATTCAATGGTTTTTTTCAAGGCTTCTTCATTCATATAGGCGTGCATCAGCAATTCGCCCGTTTCAAAATCTGTGGTCACTACCGGAATCAATCCATGGGCATCAAATTTAGGCGCCAGCTCATTTCCTTCTTCAATCTGTTCAACAGTCAGCCGTTTTGCAAATACAATCACTTCTTTTCTACCTTTCTTGGAAAATGTGCCGGGAGTCAGCGTTAGAGACAGCTATAGATATGACCTAAGGATGAACGCATAGTATAACAAATCTTCCCCGCCTCTTGCATCTCTGCGGAGTTACCGTTTCACGCCCCTTAAAGCCTTCCTTTTCCAAAGGTGGAATCGGCAGGGCAAAGGCAAGTAAAATGGTTCCGTGAGTCACGGACGGCGCAGCCTCGAAATCGCGCGGTGATATCCTTAATTTCGAATAGGAGGCATGCGCCGTGTTGAAATCAGGAAAAGGAGTCTTCTCTATGAACAGGAAAACAACTGTGCACAAAATTGGAACGGACGGGGAATCCCTGAAAGGGGCTTTTTTTTTGGTCCTCTTGGCGGGATGCTTTTTGATGCTTTCCTTCCCTGCCTGCAGCTTTGCGGATAACACAGTCTTGGAAGACTGGCAAAATCCGCGTCTGTTGGGGATCAACACCCTGCCGCCTCATGCGAGTGCGGTCATTTGTCCGGACAAAGAAACGGCGCTGCAAATTGGTCCCATTTGCAACGAGGAACGTATCAAATCGCCGTGGTACCGATCTCTAAATGGCCTGTGGAAATATCATTATGCCGCCAACCATTTGGGGCGCATTCCGGACTTCTCCAACCCTGAATTTGACGATAGCGATTGGGATACCATTCCTGTCCCCTCCAATGTGGAAATAGAGGGCTACGGTATTCCTATTTATGTGAACATTCCCTTTCCTTGGCCTAAACCATGGAAACCGCCTTTCGTGCCCGAAGACGATCCCAACAACACGGTCAGTTCCTACCGGCACCGTTTCACGCTGCCCGAGGAATGGCAGGACCGACGTATTCTCATCACTTTTGACGGCGTCAATTCCATGTTCTATCTTTGGGTCAATGGGCAGCAAGTAGGCATGGGTAAAGACAGCCGCACCCCGGTTGAATTTGATATTAGCGATTTTGTGAAGGAAGGAGAAAACCTCATCGCTGTCGAGAATTTCCGCTGGTGTGACGGCTCCTATCTGGAGGATCAGGACTTTTGGCGCATGAGCGGTATTTTTCGGGATGTGTATCTTTGGTCAACCGATTCCGTTCACCTTCGCGATTTCGAAGTACAAACATTTCTCGATGAAGACTGCCAAGACGGCGTCCTAAAAGTGGGTGCAGAAATCGAAAGTCTTCAAGGCAATGACGGAGAGGTCACGCTGCACGTCGAATTGACTGATCCTCAGGGCACAATCATCGGCGGCACAGAAAAAATCATGGATCTAAGCGTGGCGGGAACGGTCAAAGAATCCCTCGAAATTGCCGTGACAGCGCCGGAAAAATGGAGTGCAGAATTCCCGACCTTATACCAATTGGTCTTGTCCTTACGTGATGATTCGGGAAAGCCCATTGAAGTGACTGCCGTTAAGACCGGTTTCCGCAGGGTAGAGATTATTGACGGCAATCTGCTTGTCAACGGCAAACGCGTTCTTGTGAAGGGCGTAAACCGTCATGAAACCGATCCGGACTTGGGGCAGGTGGTGACCATGGAAGGCATGATCCGAGACGTCTTGCTCATGAAACAATTCAACGTCAATGCGGTGCGGACGAGTCACTACCCCTGCGTCCCCGCTTGGTACGACCTCTGCGACCGCTACGGTCTTTATGTGGTTGATGAAGCGAATGTAGAAAGCCACGGCATGGGCTATGGAAACCAGTCTTTGGCGAATCCGCCGGAGTGGCGTGATGCCCACGTAGACCGCATGGTCAGAATGGTGGAACGGGACAAGAACCATCCCTCTATTATTATCTGGTCTTTAGGCAATGAAGCGGGTAACGGTCCCAATTTCATGGCATCCTATGATTGGGTAAAAGCCCGTGATCCGCACCGCCCTGTGCAATACGAACGGGCGGGACTGGATCGAAACACTGATATTTTTTGTCCCATGTACGCGTCGCCTTCCATGCTGGCAGATTATGCAGATGGCAAAGCGGTAGACGGCGGCTGGGGACGTTCTTTCACCATAAAAGCCGGCGAAGCGCGGACGAAGCCCTTTATTCTATGTGAGTATCTCCATTCCATGGGCAACAGCAGTGGCAACATGTGGCTCTATTGGGATCTCATTTATTCGAAGCCCTACCTGCAAGGCGGCTTCAGTTGGGATTGGGTGGATCAAGCCTTGCGCACCCCTGTCGCTGTGGAACCGCCCCGCGTTCATCGCGCTGTCCGCGACGACGAAGATTGGTTTTGGTCCTATGGCGGTGATTACGGTCCGCCCGACACGCCCAGTGACAGAAATTTCCTCTGCAACGGCGTGCTCTCCCCCGATCGTGTCCCCCACCCCGGACTTTATCAGGTCAAACATGTATACCAATACATCCATTGCTCAACGGTGGACCTTGCCGCCCGTACCGTGGCGATTAAGAATTGGTTTGACTTCACGACGCTTCCCGACTTGGTGACACTGCATTGGCGGGTAACCGGGGACGGAAACAGGATCCAATCGGGAAGCTTCCCGTGTCCTGCCGCAGCGCCCGGCGATACCGCCACCGTGACGATTCCTGTACAGCCCTTCCAACCGGAACCGGGTGTCGAGTATTTCTTAGAGCTAAGTTTCCAACTGGCGAAAGACGAACTTTGGGCGGAGCAAGGCCATGAAGTAGCGTGGGATCAGTTTAAACTGCCCGACTATACGCCGCCCCGCTCCCTTCAGGCACAGGATATGCCTGCGCTCGTGGTGGTCGAAACCGCTGAAGAAGTGACCATTGAAGGCGAGACCTTGACCGCTCGTTTCAATAAAGCAACCGGCGAGCTTGTCTCCATAAATACAGCAGGAACGGAACTGCTGCATACACCGCTGCGTCCCGACTTCTGGCGCGCGCCCATCGATAACGATCGCGGCCGTAATATGCCCAATAGCCAGGGGATCTGGAAGACCGCTCATGAAGAGGCACAGCTCCGACAGTTTCGCATCGATGACGCTGATCCGAGCCGCGTGAAAGTGATTGTCACCCATAACCTACCCAAGGTTGAGGTGCGCTGGAACACCGATTACACCGTGTTCAGTAACGGTGAAATCTTGGTAGAAGCTTCCTTCCTTCCCAAAAAGAAGAATAAACCCGCTTTGCCTCGGCTGGGCATGCAGCTGGTACTGCCCGCCGGATTTGACCGTATCACCTGGCTGGGTCGGGGCCCCTATGAAACTTACTGTGATCGCATGGATGCTCCGATAGGGCGCTATAGTGGTACTGTAGCGGAACAATTCTGCTATGATTATGTCAATCCGGGCGAAAGCGGCAACAAAGTAGAAGTCCGTTGGACAGCCCTGCAGCAAGATACCGGTCAAGGGTTATTGGTCACGGCTGAAGCAGACAAGCCGCTCAGCATAAACGCCATGCACCATAGCATTGAGGATTTAGAGACGGCAATCCATCCCTTTGAACTGCCCCATCGCGACCTTGTTATACTCAACATAGACTGGAAACAACAGGGGGTCGGCGGCGATGATGCCTGGGGATCTTGGCCTCATGAACCTTATTTAATTCCTTGTGAAGCCACATCTTACCGCTTCCGGCTGCGGCCGATTACTACCGATGACGACATTGATACGTGGGCGCGCACGGCGAACCCACGCTAATAGAAGCTGTGTTCATGACCTGTATCGTCATGAATACTTGAATCAGACGATTCCGTGCCAACAACGCACATGATCTTAACGGAAAAGGAGAAAATACAGTGCAACTACGATTATTACTTGTTTTGTCGGTTCTTTCTTTAGGTGTATTTACCCTTGTCGCCTGTGCCCAAGATGGGAAAGCGGAAATCAAACCTCTTGTCGAAAACAAAGGGGCGGAGTGGGTCAACGCATTAGACGAAAGCGCCGTATTATCTGCGAAAGATTTTGAAGCTCGCGTGCTGGAAGCAGGCGGCAGGGTCGATTTTGTTTTTGGTGATGATCGGCCTTTCCCCGAATGTCACGCCAGCACCGTTGCCCAAGCGCCTGACGGAACCATGATTGCCGCGTGGTTCGGCGGAACCAAAGAAAAAGATCCTGATGTGGGCATCTGGATGTCACGGCTCATTGATGGGCAGTGGCTGCCGCCCTATCTAGCCGTCAAAGTGGAAGAGACGGCACACTGGAACCCTGTTCTTTTCACCGATGCAGAAGGCGAAGTACACCTGTTTTTTAAAGTGGCTACTGATGTGCCCATTTGGAAAACATGGTGGATGAGTTCCAAAGATAACGGCGTCACGTGGTCCGAAGCCAAGGAAATGGTTCCCGGCGATGTGGGCGGCCGTGGACCTGTAAAAAACAAAGCGATCATCCTGTCCGACGGCGCTTGGCTTGCCCCCGCTTCGACCGAACATAAACTGTGGGAGAGTTTCGCCGATCGCTCCACCGACCGCGGGCTGACATGGGAACGTTCTGAAGATTTCCAAATCGACCGATCCATTTTCAAAGGCAAAGGATGTATCCAGCCCACCTTCTGGGAATCTGCACCCGGTAAAGTACATGCTTTAATGCGTGCCTGTGCGGGCCGTGCATGGCGCGCCGATTCAGAGGATTACGGTAAAACTTGGACCCCCATACGGGATGCAGGGCTGCCCAATAACAACAGCGGTCTCGACGCCATCAATCTTGAAGATGGCCGGGTGCTCTTGGTCTTGAATCCCGTGGATAGGAATTGGGGCGCACGGACGCCGCTGTCGCTGGCGATCTCCTCGGATAATGGTGAAAGCTGGAACTTGTTCGCCCATTTTGAAGATGATCCGCCCACCACGAAATTTGAATTCTCGTATCCCGCCATCATCTCCACCAAGGAAGGTATTGCCGTATCCTATACGTGGAAACGGGAACGGGTTCGATACTGGTTCATCCCCCTTGCTGCGCTGTGAACCGAAGCTAGGTATTAAACCTTTCTTCGTACACCGCCCTTGATGTTGAATCATGCAACGCCGTTTACTTCATATTGATATGGACGCCTTTTTCGCGTCTGTGGAAATCGCGCGTAACCCCAGCTTACGCGGTCAACCTGTTATTGTGGGCGGAGGCGCCGGTGACAGCCGTGGCGTTGTTACCAGCGCCTCCTATGAAGCGCGCCATTTCGGCGTGCGCTCCGCCATGCCCATCGCCCAAGCGCGACGCCTGTGCCCCCAAGCCGTCTTTATCCCCTGTAGCCATGGATTGTACGGCAAGGTATCACGGCGCATTCACGCCATCTTAGAAAGCGTCACGCCCCAAGTGCAGATGGCATCCATTGATGAAGCAAACTTGGATATTACGGGTTCCATTCATTTATTTGGCAGCGAAGAGGCTTTGGCCGCACATATCAAAAAGATGATCTGGGAACAGGAGCAAATCACCGCAACCATAGGGATCGCCTCCAACAAAGCTGTTGCCAAGATAGCTGCCAACGAAGCGAAGCCTAACTGCTGTCTGACCATTGACCCGGGAGATGAACAAGCATTTTTAGCGCCTCTATCTGTGCGCGTATTGCCGGGCGTCGGCAAACATACGGGCGACTCCCTCGAACAATTGGGCATCATGACCGTGCAGCAGCTCCGTGAAATACCGCCGGGACTCCTCGAACGCTGTATGGGCGAGAATTTGGCGCGGCACCTGCGCGTCTCCGCCATGGGAGAAGGGGACGACCGGATCGTGCTGAATGTCCAACCCAAATCCATTAGCCGAGAAACTACCTTTTCATCAGATCTGACGGATTGGGAAGTCATCCAATCGGTTCTCTTCCGCTTGGTCGAGGACTGTGCCTATACGATGCGCAGCGAAGGATTGGAGACGCGGCGCGTAACCTTGAAAGTACGGTATCGTGATTTCTTGACCAAAACCTTCTCCAAGTCGCTCAGCGAATCCACCTCCCTGGATACGACCTTGCTTGACGCCATCGCTGCATTGGTGCCTAAAGCGAAAAGCAGACGTGCCAGCGTGCGCCTCATTGGGGTGAATCTTTCCGCCCTAAGCGCCCACCAGCATCAGTTAGATTTGTTCCACCACGAACAACAAAAGAAATGGGAACGGGTCATGCAAAGCGTGGATGCAGTACGGGATAAACTGGGTTTTGATGCCATGGGTCTGGGCCGCGGATTAAACCTTACTGAGAAGAAAATAGCGACCGAAAAAAAGCCGGACGAAGACTAACCTTATCCCTGCCGACGGCAAGCGCTTTGTGATCAAGTCCTTGTTAATTTCCCGCTCTGACCACTTCGCTCCGCCACCGATCCTTGTATAAGCCGATCTTTTCAAAGGGGATGTGTTGCAGACCGAGTTCGGCCGCTTCGCTTTCCGACCAGTGGAGTCGTTCCTCCGCCGATTCTCTCATGAAGCCGCTGTCGGGCAGCTCTCGGTTGCCCCGTGATTGGATAACATCGGGAGCACGAAGGAAAAGCTGATCACAACGCAACACCACATTGTTCTCAACCCTATTAAAATCATGATCGTCTAAGAGTTTTGCCAAGGCGGGATAGCGCTCCAGATAGAGGGCGCGGTCTATCTCTTCCGCGTCAAGGGCATCTGCGACAAAGGCATGCCAACGTTTCTCGCCCCAAGGTGAAAAACTGACGGCAGCCGCATTGTCTACAAAGAGATTGCCCGTAATTAAATTATCTTTTCCTCCGTGAATCTGTACACCGCCAAATACGGTAGGCGCCATGGAACAACGTTGAAAGATATTGCCTTCTATAACCACGCCGCAAATGGCATCGTCCAGACGGATACCTGCCTGCATAGAATGGGCATCTTCTTTATCTTTCTTCGGATTGCCCAAATGATGCCAATAATTGTAGCGATACACGTTTCCGTAATACGTCGGATCGCCCCACATATCAGCGCCGCCCTGATCATCGGATTCCAATACAGCTCTGTAGATTTCGTTAAATTCCAACAGATGATCGTTGCCGCCCACGCGGAAAGCACTGCTTGCCACATCATGAATGAAACAGTGGCGGATCTCATTGCCGACACCTGATAACAAGACTCCGGGCGTATAACAATGGTCAATCCGTGACAGGTGGTGGATATGGCAGTTTTCAACTCGATGTTTTCCCGGGCGCAAGCTTTTGCGATCGCCGCCGCTAAGCACTATGCCGCCGCGGCCCATAGAATAAATGTCGCAGGATTGAACATGATGTTCGAAGCCGCCGTTGATCTCCAGACCATTACCCGCCATTTTACGAATGACACAGCCTTCTAGTCGGCAGGCAGTACCGCCTTCCAAAAGAATGCCGTCTGCCGCGCCGCATTCCCATTGAATACCTTCAAAGGAAAGGTAGGCAAGGTCTGTTGCATGCACCATCGAAAAGAGCGCGGCAGAAAGCGACACTCTTGCGCCCTCCAAATCCTGTTTCGGATAGAGGTACAGCTTTTTCTCTGCCCTGTCCAAATACCATTCACCGGGCATGTCCAGTTCACAGAGCAGGTTCAGCGCATAGTAGCGCTGCTTGGCGCGGTAACCATAACCATGCCACGGCTTCTCCAATCGAATGATACGGTTTTCAGCATCGATTGACGCAATCTTTTCGTAGGAATCAGCCCAGTCCCAATACCAATAGCCGTAAAGCCAAGGGTCCGGCTCGTTGACCCACGACAAGGGACGCTCTTCAAGAAATTTGAAAATACCGTCCTTAGGCGTGTCCGCCTCGTCCTTCGCAGCTTGAACTGTGTCCCCTTGGATTTCGCCGGTAAAGATAAAGCCTTCGTTGGGCCAACGCGCCGGTATCATGGGCACATCCTCAACGAAGAGTTCCATGATCGGGTGGGTTACGAATCCCCTGCCACTTGAAAAACCACCCAGCAGCAGTGCAGGCACCTCATCCAATCCCGCTTCAGCAAGATCGGCGCAACGTATATGTTCCCGAGCTGATTCCGGCAGCCTTGCCAAAATCTCCGGATCGTCAACAGCCCTAAAGTTGCGCAGCGGCAAGGCTCCCGTAAAACAAGGCGCTTCAGCTCCGAAGGCACAATAACGAATGGGGGCGGCAGCAGTTCCGGAATCCTCAGCAGTCAAAACAAACGTACGGCGCTGTTCATAGGTGCCGCCGGCAATATGAACGGTAACACCGCCGTCGGGAAGCCCTGCTTCTTTTTTTAATGCGCGGATGGCATCCCGTGCCTTTTCAAGACTTCGAAAAGGAGCCTGTTCTGTTCCCGGATTATCATCGGCACCATCAGGCGCAACAAAGAAGTCGGCAAAGAGCGTTGATGAACTCAGCAGCAACAAAAGCACTATAAAAAGATGGGCGACGGACTTGGTCGTATTCATTTTATTTTCCCTTGGAGCGGATACGCTCTTAGCATGAGTCCTGCAGCATCGGCTGCAGGGGACTGTATTTTCTATTTCGTCTTATTTTCCGGTATGGGCGGGAGTGTTTTCAAATAGGGATAACCACCATTAACAGCAACCTCCGTGTCGTGCACCTAAGTATCTTCAAAATCCCAATCCACATAAGTATTTCTATCGTTAGGATAGATCATCCGGGTATTTTTGTGTCCTCCGCTGCCGGTAAAAGCCTTTTTATGATCATATCAAGATAATTAGAATGATAGACATTTTATGAAAAGATTATTTGAAAAAATTTGCAGTACGGTAGCGGTCGTTGCATTCCGACGGAAGGACGCTGTATATATACGGAATAATAAGAATTCCTCCGTGTGTTTCTTATATAGGAATATTTGCTGCTATAACACGCATAGGCTATTGTTTCGAATCAAAAGGTTACACCGAGGAAAACACAGTATTCCTCGCCCTAATGTTATCCCGACCTGGAGAGACTGACCCTTGCCCAAACTTGGAAATTCTGCATAGTGTATAATAGTGACTATGAATACATTTAAATGTGTTTAAGAATTGTATGTGGACAGGTCTTTTACCGCTATGAGGTAATCGCTTCGCCTGCCCAAAATAAAAGGAGCCCTATACATGGCCGAACCGTACACGATTGAACAACTGGCAAAACTCGCAAGTAATTTTGTCGTAAAAAACAAAGGGATGTGGGATCACGAGAAATGGCAACAATTTTGTGATGCCGCTGCTGCGCTGGGCATTAACGACGACGAAGAATTGCGTCTGTGTCTGGGGGAACTTCTGGAACTGCTCAAAACCTTTTATGTTTCTTTGCCCAAACGTGTGAAAGCGCCTGCCAAAGCCAAGGCAAAACCAAAGGCAAAAGCGAAGCCAAAAGCCAAGGCGAAAAGTACAGTTGCTAAGGCTCCCGACTCAGAGAAAGGTGCTTGAGTACCCAAGGGGCTCATTGCAAAGGCTCCTTGCGACCGCTGCCGGGCAGCGGCGGCGTCCGCACTGTTGCCGCCTGATCCATAGCGGCACAAAAAGCGGTTCATGACCGGAGCGTTTCGCCTTGTCTAAAACAGGCTTGTGCTCGGAGCCCTCCCGATCCCCTCTGATTGAATTGAAGCAGACTAGCTTATAAAGGATTATTATACATTTTATGGAAACGGTTACCCCCGATAGTTTGTGGGAACAAATTCGTGCTGAAGCAACAGAAGGCGCTTGGCGTGAACCATTATTGGCGAGCTTTTTGCACACTACCATCCTCAATCATAAAACCTTTGAAGACGCTTTAGGCTTTCAATTGGCAAGCAAATTGGAAAGCGCCACTTTGCCTGCACTGTCTCTTCGCGACCTAATCGAAGAGGCCTATGACGCAGAACAACAATTGGGTCAATTCGCCCGAGCAGATTTATTGGCAGTCTACGGCCGTGACCCGGCGTGCCGCAAATATTCACAGCCGCTCTTATACTTTAAGGGGTTTTTATCGATTCAAGCCCAGCGTATCGCCCATTATTATTGGCATAAAGAACGCATTCATTTAGCGTTGTTTCTGCAAAGCCGTATCTCTGAAATGTTTGGTGTTGACGCCCACCCTGCGGCGCAATTGGGCAAAGGCTGCTTTATCGATCATGCCACAGGCGTTGTCATCGGCGAGACCGCCGTAGTGGGTGAAAACGTGTCCATGCTCCATGGGGTGACCTTAGGCGGAACAGGCAAAGAACAAGGCGACCGCCATCCGAAAGTGCGCCGAGGTGTCTTGATTTCCACAGGTGCAAAAGTACTGGGCAATATCGAAATTGGCGAGGGCGCTAAGATCGCTGCCGGCGCCGTCGTATTAGAAGATGTGCCGCCCCACACCACGGTGGCAGGCATACCCGCCCATCCCATCGGCAAAGAATCCTTTGCGCAGCCCTCCCTCGAAATGGATCATCATTTCGAAGGCTGAAACGAAGCGCCTATAGCATAAAAACCTTCGTGAAATACGCGATTTACCCCGCCGCTGTGCTATGATCAAAGTACAGTAATAACAGATCGAAGATATCACCTAGATCAGGAGACACGGCATGCGCTTATTTTCAGCTTTTTGGGAGATAGTGGGACTGTTGCTGTGTATCGCATTGGGGACGCAGGCTTTCGCTTCTCCTCTTGACATTGCTTCCAAACGGGAACTCTTCGTCGACGATTTTCTAATCGACGCCATGGAAGGGACACAGCTCGTTATGGGGGTGCCGGAACATAAAGGCACTGCACTGCTCTTTGATGAAGCTTGGGAAGGACGCTATTGCGGCTACGTTACGGTATTTTGGGATGATGGGCAGCGCCTTTACCGCATGTATTATCGAGGCTTACCGGAAGCGGGCAAGGACGGCTCTCAAAATGAGGTCACCTGTTACGCGGAAAGCAGCGACGGCATCCTTTGGAATAAACCGAAGCTGAAACTCTTTACCGTGCGGAACAGCAGCGAAAATAATGTGGTTTTGGCGGGGCATGCACCCTACTCCCACAACTTCAGTCCCTTTCTTAATATACGCCCCGGAGCACCGGCGGAGGAACGCTATCTCGCGCTGGCAGGCACTTCTTCAACAGGACTCAGTGGTTTCGCTTCGGAAGACGGCTTCCGGTGGCATAAAACGGAAGAAGCTATGATCACGGAAGGCGCTTTTGATTCTCAGAACGTGGCGTTTTGGTCGGAATCAGAATCCTGTTATGTCTGTTATTTCCGGAGCTGGTCGGAAGGCGATTACAAGGGCTATCGTTGGGTCAGCCGCTGCACCTCTCCCGATTTCAGGCATTGGAGCGCACCTGTCGTGATGGATGCAGGTGACCGTCCTCCCGAAGAACTCTATACGAACCAGACCCTCGCTTACTATCGTGCTCCCCATATTTATGTTTCCTTGGCGGCACGCTTCATGCCGGGACGGCGCGTGGTATCGGAAGAGGCAGCACGCAAGCTGGGCATTGAGGAGGGGTACTACAAGGACTGTTCCGATAATGTGCTAATCACGAGCCGCGGCGGCAATCACTACACACGCACTTTTATGGAAGGCTTCATACGGCCCGGCATCGGTTTGGAAAATTGGACCTCACGAACCAACTATCCCGCTTGGGGTATTGTTCCTACGGGTGAGACTGAAATGTCCTTTTATATCCAGCACAATTACGGGCAGCCGACGGCGAGGCTTGATCGTTACAGCATGCGGCCCGATGGTTTTGTGAGCCTACGCGCCGGCTATGACGGCGGAAGTATGACCACGAAACCCCTACTTTTTACGGGAACGGCACTCTATATGAATTTCAGCACATCCGCCGCCGGATCCATCCGCGTGGCATTGCTCCATGAGGACGGTTCAGCCATTGACGGCTACGGCTTAGACGATTGCCCGGAAATTATTGGCAATATGGTGGATCAACCCATAGCCTGGCAAGACAAGGAGGATATCCGTGCCTTGGCGGGCACGCCCATACGCCTGCACCTTGTCTTGAAAGACGCCGATCTATATGCCATCCAATTCCGTTAAAATCTGACACATAGTTTGTACTCGATTGTATAATGAATATGGGAGTAGGTTATACGTGCTCCTGTGTTTGTCTTTCCACGCAATACAGATGGATAATAATCCCTTTGGGATTTACATACTGAAGTGATGATTCTCCACAACGATGGAAATAAGGGACTTGAGTACAATGCGATTCATCTTTTCTTTCTCAGTCGTAGCGTCTGTAGTGATGGGTGTCTTGGCCGGGTGCTCGGACAAAGACCTTCAATTTACCAGTGCAAATCTCAACACGACTATGCGTGAGTTTGTTTGGGGTGCATTAGACGGTTCCCCTGAGGCAAATGAGGAAGAGCATTCCGACCGGGAATTAGTGGAACCGGATGTCATCCGCCGTTCCGGAGATCTTTTATTCATTTTGAATCAATACAGAGGATTGACCATTGTGGATATGGCACGGGAAGAGCTGTTATCACAGACGCCTGTAAACGGTTATCCCCGTGATTTATATTTGGTCAATGATCAGGCTTACGTGTTGGTCAGTTACGCACGTAATGTCTCTGTAGAGAATGAACTCATCCGTGTCACGTATGGCTCCATGCTCTATGTGCTGGATATCAACGACCCGACGAAGATCACGACCCGCGGCACTTTCGGGTTTGATGGCGATCTTGTCGACAGCCGCATGGTGGGGAATACCCTCTATGTGGTCACAAGCGATTACAGTTGGTACGAATACAGCCAAGACGGGACAAGTGCCGACTCCGAAACCGTATCCTACGGCACCACCGGCGCGACAGCCATTAACATTACTACCCCGGAAAATATCTACGTGGCTGACCAACTTCTCTTTGAAGGATACGGAAACCTTATTTACGCTACGGAGAACGCCATTTTCACCGTAAGCCACGATTATGGCAGCGGAAACAGCCGCATTGACTACGTGGATATTAGTGATCCAAAAGGGAAAATCATGCTGCGCGGCTCCACTATAGTGCCCGGGTATATGGCAGATCGTTTCAAAATGGATGCTTGGCAGGGTAGTTTGCGAACCGTGACTAATACATGGGGACAAAACCGTCAAACGATTGTGACCGTTTTTGATATTACCAATCCCGACAGCCTGATACAATTGGGGCAGACTGCCCTCGAAAGTGCTGAAGGCGACAGTCTTTTCGCCACCCGTTTCGATGGTCCTCGGGCCTATATCGTCACTTATTTCAACGTGGATCCCCTTTTTATCGTCGACTTAACAGACCCGCGAAATCCATACGTGGCAGGTGAATTGGAAGTGCCCGGATGGTCTACGCATATTGAAACACGGGGCGATCGGTTAATTGCGCTTGGCGTGGATGATTCTGAAGGGCGCCGTGTTATGGTAAGCCTCTTTGATGTACACGATCCGGCGGCCCCTAAACGGCTTGACTATGTCAGTTTCGGCGACGAGTGGTCTTGGTCATCCGCCTATAATGACGTCAAATCCCTCTCCATTTTCGATGATATCTTGCTGATCCCCGTAAGCGGTTTTAACAAAGAAGAGGACAAACCTTATAACCGTCTGCAATTTGTTTCGTGGCAGCGTGACCGCTTGACGGTGCGCGGCCGCGTTGATGTGCAATCTGAAATTGTGCGTTCCTTTGCCTATGATAATTTGTTTTATGGCGTGACTCAAGAAGAACTTGCCATCATTGACGGATCGGACTTATCTCTGCCTGTTGTAAAAAACAATCTTGTCCTTGCGGAAAATATCATTGATGTGCTGCTTCTGGAAAATGGCGCGATCGTCGAACTTTTGGCGCCCCACGGACGTCAAGAAACGGTATTGCGTGCCCTGTCTCATCCGGGCGGAGAAGAGGCGGGCACATTCGTCTTGAAAAATACAGAACTGTCTCAGGCTTTCCCTTGGCATAACAGTATTGTTTTGGTCACGAAGGCCTACGGCTATGAACCCGAATACAGCGCCCGCTATGAAATCAGTTTGGTCGATTTCAGTGACGTTTTTCACCCCGTCGAAATCGGGAATTGGGTCGCAGATATTGAGCCCCTTTGGGGGTGGGGGTATTGGGGCGGTATATATCCCGCAGAAGGCATGTTTTACCGACCCTATACTAACGGTTATTACTCAGGAAACACCGCTTTCTTAGCCGGTGATTTCCTTGTCCTTCACGGAGGCCGTTCTCAGTCAGATTGGTGGAGGACGCGCTTTGAACATATTTTTGCAGTCTTGGATCTTGCCGATCCCGCAGCTCCCCATTATCTAAGCTTAGGCACACAGAATATAGAGCAAGTTACGGCGGAAGGTCATTTGATTTATATCAGCTCCTACGACACGCTTTATAGTGCCAACAGCATGCAGCCCCGGTGCGCCTATTTTCTGCAATCGCTCAATCCCTTTGACCGCACGCTGGGGCAACGCATCAATGTGCCCGGACTTATCATTCACAGGGTGACGGGTACGAATTACGCATACTTTAAAGATCACCAATACAACAAGGACAATACCCTTGCCACAGTGCTCCATTCGGTCATCCTTTCAGACAGCCGGGCTGCGTTGGTTGACACGGTCGTCTTGGAATCTGACTACCAGAGTTTTATGCCTGATGAAGAGAAGCTATATTTCGTCGGTATGCCCTATACGGTTGATGAAACGCTTGACGGGGACGTGTCTACTTCCACGACAAATGACACCGATAGAGACAGTAACCTGTCGTATCACATCGGCAAGTATATTTTGACCCAAGAAGGTATGATCGAATTGACGGCACAAAAACCCGTAAGCACGGAATGGTGTACACTCTTGGGCGCACACGCAAATCATCTGTATTTGACCGTTTCGGGAACCGTCATTGCTCAATACGATTTCAGCGGCTCGAATCCTGAATTGAAAGCGCTGGAATCGACCATGTCTTATCCGTGGAAGATTTCTTTTGTCGACCATACCGCCTATATTCCCTTGGGATATAGTGGTGTGTTTATCATGAATCAATAATAAGCCGTTGAGTCGGTACAGCCCCCCTGTGGCGGACACAGGACTACAACCGATAGCTTCAGTTTTCTGTTGTTTCTCCGGCTTTGATGAGGTAGGGTCGCAGCGCTTCGCTCCAGCGACGGTATCCTTCATCGCTTAAATGTAATTCGTCGTCACGGAAACATACGGGATCGGGCAAGCCCTTCTCATCCAGAAGCAAAGGAACAAGATCGACGAAGATCATGTTTTCCCGCGTGGCAAGCTGTTCAGCGATAATCCCATTGGCGGCGAGCATGACCGGCGCATACTGCCAGCGGGAAGCACTGGGTTTGGTGCTGATCACAATAATCTGCGCCTTCGGTGCCACTGTGCGCAGCGCATCTACAGCATCCAATCCATCTTGTGCTGTCTCTTCAGCGGTCTCATTTCTGAAAACGTCGTTATCACCGGAATACAAAACAAGGATGGAGGGCTGGTGGCTGCGCACGATCTCCTTGTGGAAGAGAGTCACTTCTTTATACACAGAGCCGCCAAAGCCGCGATTCACAACAGGTAAATCGGGGAAAAACTTCTTCACATCCCACATGCGAGCCGTGGAGCTGCCGGTAAAGAGGATATCGCCGGGAACGGGTGTTTCTGCCTCATCTTCCTCGGCAAAACGCTGCATATCTGCCCAGTATCGGTTCTCTTCTTTCATTTTTTGAAGGGCAATCTCAGCTTCGGAACGAGGCTCAGTATTTGCCAAATAATCGCGGGTGATTTCATCCATGAGCGGATAGAGGTCGACACCTGCCTTTTTCAGTTGATCCATCTCCTGTCGGAGCTTGTCGTAGTCGCGCATCTCCAAGGCCGCGAAAAAGATCGGTCCGAATTGCTGCGCGTAGCTGTCATCCATACTCATGGCAGTCCGGTACGACTCGACGGCTTGTTCCGTATCCTTGTTGGCAATGTAAAGCACGGTAAGAAGCCCAAAGGCTCCGGGCGACGGATGCTCTGTTCCATCAAGATAGCGGTTAAGCCCTGCCATCGCCTCTTCAAATCTACGCAGAATAATTAAGTTAAATACCCGCGACGTATGGGCGGCTTCGAGTCGCGGATCCGCCTGCACCGCCTCCTCCAACGCTGTCACCGCCTCTTCATACTCGCCGCGGCTCTGTGCAAGGATTCCGCGCCGATAGGCGTTGATCCCGTTGAGGCTCGCCGTCGTATCAGCCCCGCTGCGTATATCGTGAATGAGAAACTCGGTCATCGTCCTATAATCGGGGTCTTTTTCAGCAACACGCAGAAGCAAGGGAAGCGCCTCTTCCTGTCGCTTCGCAGCAACCAGATGAAGCGCTAATTCAAGGGCCGCCGGGTTATTGTCGGGATTTATTTCCACTGCTTTGGCAAAGGCGCTCAGCGCTTGTTCTTCCTTTGCATTCGCCGCTGCATCAAAGCCTTCCCACATGCTGCGGATTGATAACGCTGCTTCGGACACACCTTCGCCCGATGCAAGGGCTTTCGCTAAACTGTCGTAGCTCTTGCGGGTCTGAGTATCTGTGTCAAAAAGCATCTTCATGGTGTTGGCGGCGCGGTCCAGGTTGTTATGTTCAGTTAGAATCATTGCAAGATAAGCAAAACTATCAATAAGAGGACGGTCGGTGGCGCTTAGATACTGCTGCAGCAGTGCTTCTACGTCTTCATCGCTGTCCCCGTCGACCCAGACATAGGCAAGCATAAGCTGAGCAGCAACCAGTTGGGGATCAGTCGCGCGGGCATGTTGCAGCATACGTTGCGCTTTTTCCGTGTCGCCGGTGCTGAGTGCTAAAAGCGCCTCACGATAGTCCATAACAGCGCTTAATTTTGCGGGAATGTCCTGACCATTTGCCAATGCATCAACGAGACTGGAGAGCATATCACGATACCGATCATCGGCATTCATTGCAAGCAGTAACGCTTCTCTCGCTTCGGTATAGGTTCCTTGTTGTGCCAGCTCCAGCCCTATTTCGACATGAGCGAGGGCAAGCATGGGATCCAAAGCCGCCGCCTTTTGAAACGCCTGCAGCATGAGGCGCGGCTGAACATTCTTGCGCAAACCATAGGCTTGCCAAAGCGTTTCGATGGCTGCTGCCTTGGTATCGAGTTCTTCAGCCGCATCCAAGGCTTTACGAAAATTCCCATAGATTTCTTTGGCGAAGGTATTGATCTTAAAAATACCGTCAAAGATTTCTTTTGCCGCCTCTCGTTCTCCTTGCAAAGCCAGAGCCGTTGCAAGCTCTCCGAAAGCTTGCATGCTGTGATGCTCCAGGTCTCCCGCTAAGCTGTCTTTTTTGATGTCCGAGTCCGTATATAAAGCTTCTATAGAATCGGGCAGGGCTGCCGTTCCCCTGTCCATGCGATAGATATAGATTTCGCGAATGGCAGGAAAAGACCAGCGTTCAAAAGGAATAGACCATTCTTCAAGATAACGCTCAAAATCTTGGGGCGGGCCCGGCTCAAAATAGTCCATAGCCACGAGCACCCAGACTCGTGTGTCTTCCGTCTCCGAAGGAAGTATGCCTAGACACAGAGCAGTCTGCGCGGCTAAAAGGGAATAAGTACTCGCTGAAGCCACAGGAATCTCTAGGTTTTGCGGTGTCAATACTTCCATATTGTGTAGAAAAATATTTCGGCTAAGCCTGTTCTTAACCAGCAATACATCGTGAGGCGCAGCCTGTTCTTGAAGGAAGAGTGCGGCGGAACGCCAATCGCTGCGCTGCGGACCCGGCTGCAGCCAAAACCATTGGAGAAACATGAGTCCGCAAAGGAGCAAGGGCAATACGAGACGGCGACCGGGAATTTTGGACGCTCCAAATGCTGCGCCCAAAAGCAGGTATAAGGCAAGGGTACTATGAATCGTATAGCGCGGAAACATACAAGGGCGCATTGTCCAAGACAGTATAAATAAACTTATGGGCGAGATAAGAAGCCAGAGATAAAAAAGGAGTCCATAGTTATTTTTGGAGGCGGAATCTTGTGTCTTCTTTCGCGCCCCACTCGCCGCAACTTGTAAAAGACCGACTAGGATCAGTACGGCAAAGACAAGGTCAACAACCACGCGCAGCGATCCCAAGGAAGCTGCTATCGCGCCCAATCGAAACTGCCAATGAAAGGCGGAAATATCGTCGAAGAAGAGATCAGCGCCAAGGGATAAGACGCCCGGCAGTGCAATCCAGCGTGCTGTGGTATCTTGCGGCCAGAACCGAAGCGTGGAAAGATAAAAGGCTGTGGGCGCCAATAAAATCACTTGCACGATGCCCCACTGAAAGAGAAAGCCGCGCCACACCTTCAAACGAAATAGCAAAAAAATACCTAAGGAAAGAGGCAGTAAGACCGAAAAGGCATGGGTCCAATACAAGAGCAGGCAGGCAATAGCATGGGCTGCCCACCATGACAAGCGCCGCTCCTCGAGAAGGCGGATAAAGGTCCACACGACCAGGGCGGTAAGGAATATAAACAGAACGTAAGCGCGTATACCTTGGGCGTGGTGTATATGGTTGGGCGACAGGGCGACCAGCGCGGCCGCCAACAAACCTGCACGTCGGCTCACCATGCGTCTGCCCAATCCGTAGACGAGGGGAATGACGGCAACACCGATAAGAACACTCAGAAGCCGAAGACTCAATACGGAATCATGCACATAGTGTGTCCACCAATATTCCAGACTGTAATAACTGGGCAGGCTGAGCGGATCAAGGCTTAGATTCCACGCGAGGAAGTCGGAAAGGGTAGGCGTATTCAAATACACATGGCTGGCGTATTCATCCCACCACAAAGACTCCTTGGTAATCCCGACCAACCGAAGGATGACAGCGATTCCCATGATTAACAGGAGCACAAAAAGACCGGCAATCGTATGTTGTTTTTCTTTTGTATTCATGGACAAATCATAGCCCAAGGGGGTGGTAACAGTCCAACAGCCATACCGAGAAAACAACCTATCGGAATTCTTGTTCTCCGCCCCACGGCATTAGGGAAGGGTTTCCTTTTATTCCTTTATGGCGCCGGCAGCGGTCAGTTTCTCCCGTACATCCTGCCAGTCGGGCCGCTCGAGAAGGACCTGTTGATATTCTTTGATGGCAGCGGCGGCATTGCCCAACTCAAGCTGTATATCGCCGAGCAACACACGGACACGCAAATTATCGGGCTCAATGCGGCGCGCCTCTTCAAGTACCTGAAGGGCTTGCTCCTTTTTTTTCTCACGCATATACAGGCGTCCGAGGTTCAACAGAACATTGGCGTTTCCGGGCATAAGCACACGCGCCCGTTCAAAAGCGTCGATGGCTTCGACAGTGCGCCCGTCGCGGGAAAGGAGATCTCCGAGATTATTCCATGCCAGATCAAAATCAGGATAGCGTTCAATCGCTTCGCGGTAATAGCGTTCTGCCTCGTCCGTACTGCCCCGCGCTGCTAAGGCATCGGCAAGGCCTACATGAAGTCCGGCATCCTCCGACAACAAAGGCAGTGCCCTTTCAAAATACTGCAAGGCTTCAGCAGCCAATCCTTTTCGCATGAGCAAAAAGCCATACTGGCGCAAAGCCAAGGCATGTTGCGGCTGCAAGGCAAGAGCACGTTCATAATGCTGTTGTGCGGCGTCTGGATTATTTTCCGCGGCCAAGACATCGCCCAGTCCGACATGGGCATCTGCATCGTCGGGCGTCGCCTGCAGGGCACGTTCAAACAATTCTTTTGCCTCACCTTCTCGATTCAGCTGTATCAAGAGGAAGCCCAGATTCTTCGGCGTGTTGACATTATCAGGATCCAGTTCCAAAGCACGTCTGTAATGGGTGAGTGCAGCTTCCCCATCACCGGCATCGCGAAGGAGCCCCGCCATATGGTGATGAGCAAGGGCAAGGGATTCATCAGCGGCGAGCGCATCGTGAAAGGCCTGTAATGCCCCCTCTTTATCGCCGCGCTCCTCTAGAAGCAGCCCCACATTGAGCAGTGACGGCCCATGGTGGGGATCCATACGTAAGCGGTCCCGAAAGCGGTTCATCGCTTCCTCACTGCGGCCCGTGACGCTGTACACATAGCCTAAATTAAAGAAGCTGTCCCCGTTCACCGCGTCCAAACACAGGGCGTGCTTCAACCATTGCTCCGCTTCCTCGTTCCTATCGATCAGAGAAAGGGTGAAGGCGAGGCTGTTCATGGCGTCAATATAGCCGGCATCCCAATGCAAGGCATTTCTGAAGGCGTCCACAGCGGCTTCATAGTGCTTCAATCCTGCCAAGGCACGCCCATAATCGTAATACAGGCGGGCGTCCTGATCGTGGTCTTGCAAGAGCATCTTGAACAGCGATTCCGCCTCCTCAAAACGCTGTGCATCGATGAACGTGATGCCCAGGTCGGTACGCGCCCCGTCGTCCTCCGGAACCTCCTCCAAATATTGGGTGAAATTATCGATCGCTTCCTCATTCTTTCCTGCTGCGTGCAAGCTGAGCGCGAGATTCTTCCACGTCTGCGGACGGTCAGGGGCGGCTGCCTTTGATTTGTCGAGCGACGCAGAGGCTTCTTCAAAACGCTGCAGCCCGTAGAAAGCGAGTCCTTGTTCATACAACAACGAGGCATCTTCGGGCGTCTGCTCTAAAGCGATTTCCAGGTAAGGCAGCGCGCCCGCCCCGTCACCCCGAGACCGCAGCACCGTCGCCACGCTGCAATTTGCCGCATAGTGCTTGGGATCACGCTTCAAGGCGTCGTAGAAATGAGTCATAGCCTCCGGTATCATGCCTTGTCGCTGGCGGATGAGCCCAAGGTTATAATGGATCTCCGGATCGCCGTGCAGCGTTTTCACTGCTCCTTCCAAGTGGGACAGCGCCTTTTCGAAATCGCCGCTGTTAATGTAGAGGACGCCCAGCTCGAATTGCGCTTTGCCATGGTCAGGGTTCAGAGCAAGAACCTGAAGGAGATGCTTTTCTGCCTCTTGCAGGTCGCCAAGCGCCTTCAAAGCACAGCCATAATTGTAGAGGGTATCGACCGCTTCGGGCAGCAGTGCAAAGGCCTTGTCGAAAGCTGCTCGTGCTTCCATTTCACGGCCCAGCCGCCCCAAACACAAACCCAAGTTCGAATAAACCTCCCCGTAATCGGGCGATACCCTTAACGTCTCGTTAAATTGCATCACGGCCGCTTCGTACCGCCCCAGGTGCATGAGCGCCAAGCCCGTGTTGTAGTGGAATTCCGGATTGTCCTCGTCTTCCATCAGCGCCTGTTCCAGCTGCGCTAAGCCCGCTTTATAATGACCGAGATCATTCAATAAAAGTCCCAAATTAAAGGCCGCCATACTGTAATTGGGATTGTAGCGCAGCGCCTGTCGCAGCAAGGATTCCGCTGCCTGTACGTCGCCCTGTCCCTTGCGCAGAACAGCAAGATCAACCAAGGCGCGGGCATGCCGCGGATTTACGGCAACCGCCTTCTCCAAGGTGTCGCCTTGTTCAGCGCCCTGTCCCATATAGGCATAGACACGGCTGAGTCCATACCAACTATCGGCATCCTCCGGCGCTCCGTGCAATCGCGATTGAAAAGCCTGAACCGCCTCTTCATAGTGTCCCATCTCACTGTAGGCAAGACCTAAATTATAATAAGCCTGCAGATAAGCCGGATCAATTTCCAGCGCCTTTCGAAAACAAGTTAAGGAAGCTTCCTGTTCTTTCAGATCAAAGAGCATCACGCCCCGATTGTAGTAGGCGTCAGCATCATCAGGCTGGTAAGCGATCCAGCGCTGCAAATCGTCCACGCCCTCCCGAAGTCGGTTGGTTGCTGTCCATGCCTGCCGTCTTTCATCGTGCCACCGTGCCCGGTCGGGCGTGAAAGGAATCCATTGAATGCTTGACAGCAGATAAAAACAGGCGAAAAGCAGTGCCCATCCGATACCATAACGATATCGGCGGCCCCTGATTAGAAGAAAGAGTTGATGCAGCGCGATTCCCCCGAAAATCATCATGAAGGGGATCATGGGAACGCGATACCGTGCGGTCACATAAAAGATGGCGTAAATGCCCGTGTACAGTATGATAGAGAATAAAAATAATGCCCCTAGAAGCCGTTGTTGTTTTACGGGGACAGCGTTTTCAGAAATATTTTCGGAAGTTCCCGTCCCTTTTCCAAAAATGAGCAAGATCACGCCCAAAAGGAAAATACCCATTATAAAGGGGAAGCCCGGCAAATAGCGTAGTATAGCGGAATGCTTTTTGTCATAAGCAATGATTTTATTTTCATCAATCTCCTGCGGACCCCAGAACAACACGACCTTCTTGAAAACGAGGCGCGCCCAGTCATGAGGATGACTGCGAATATAGTGCCACGCCTTTTGCGTGAGATGCCCGACCAATGCGGTATAGTCGTGGGGCGGCAAGCCAGAAGCCTCCGCGTAGCGTTCATACATTTTAGGAAAAGCAAAGAGGGACCATTCGTTGTTATCGCTATAGGCGCGCAGATCGGGTGAGTCAGGATTAAATCCCGTTGCCCAGGGATTGTTAGAATAATAAAAAAGGATAGGGCCGTCACCGGAAAGCACGGGGAACACGCCGGCATGGCGGTAATTGCGTAGCGTTACCGGCGCGAGAGGAATAGCAAGGGCAAGGAGCAAAACAAGGGGACTGAAGAGCGCTGTACGTCGGCGGCTGCCTTGGGGCCGGCGAAAGAGGACTACCAACAAGAAAAGGGGTAGAAAAACGATAAACTCACCACGGGTGAGAAAAAGACAGCCGAGAACGAGTCCCGCCCAAAAGACGGGGCGATAGGATCGCGAGGAAAAAGAAAGGGCGAGTAAATCCACTGTCGCCAACAACAAAAAGATACCAAGGCTCGTCTGTCCAATATCCATGTCATATAAGGGGAAAATAAAATACAGCGACATGAGCAGCGCAGCAAAGAAGGCGATCCCGTGATGAAAACAGCGACGCGTGAAATCGTAGAGCAGCAGGATGGAAAATAATCCGAGCAGCAGCTGTATTAAACGGGGCGCGGCAGCATTCAAGCCGAAGACTTTGTACACGCCGGCTAAAAACCACGGGTAAGCAGGCGGATGGCAATAAGGCATCCAGTCGCAAAAAGGTGAGTCTTTACCCGGTGGTGGTGTCCAATCTCCTGTGACAATAGCACGCGCCCAGTAGTCCTTAAAGGCGGCATCATGCATTGGATAGCCATAATCAGGTTCATCGCGATATTCCTGAAAAACATAAGCGCGGATGATTATGGCGACGGCGAGTAACAGGAGGATTGGTATCAAGCGCCTGAGCCGAATAGGTGAGGTTCTATCCTGCAATTGGGGGTCCCTGTATGTGAAGAACAACGGGAAAAAAGAAATACTTCAGCCGTCTATTGTGGTGGAGAAGAAAGGTATAAATCAAATGAATAGCCGAAGCTTTGGGCAAAAAAGATTGACAGCTCAAGTCGTTTTTGTTGCCATAGATGGGCAGAGAAAAAAAGAAGCTATCGCCACCGGGCGCCGCCTACGGCAGAAACACCCTCCCCGACCAATGGAACCTATGTACAAAACTTCAACGATATCGCTTTTATTCGTTGATTAAGGAGTAGGCAGGTACTGGTTATACCTTAGAGGAAACTTATCGTCGGGATTTACAGTCTTTTTGATTGAAGATTAGGATGCGTGTTATCCTCTTTTTACGTTGCAAGCAATTGTTTAGATT
Source organism: Candidatus Hydrogenedentota bacterium (assembly GCA_012523015.1). Taxonomy (NCBI): domain Bacteria; kingdom Pseudomonadati; phylum Candidatus Hydrogenedentota; species Candidatus Hydrogenedentota bacterium. The sequence continues at coordinate 10,211 of JAAYJI010000005.1, read as the reverse complement.
TCACCAACCATAAGGAAAAGTCAGTATGGACAGTATCAGTTTAAGTCGCCGCGCATTTCTCGCCGCCACTACGACCAGCATGGCCTTTGGCGCGGTGCGCATGGAAAACGGAAAAGAAATCATTGACGCGCCGCCGGTAACCCCGAATACGGCCAACGTTATACCGAGAAAACTCTCCCCTAACGAAAAGGTCAATGTTGCTGCTATCGGCGCCGGCGGCAAAGGCTACAGCGATATTATGAACTGTAAACGCCTGGGCGAAAACGTGATTGCCCTGTGCGACGTTGATTGGGATCGCTGCCAGGAAGGTTTCTATCGGCTCCGCGACGCCAAACAGTTTAAAGATTTTCGGATTATGCTTGAAAAGATGCCGGAAATTGATGCCGTCACCATTTCCACGCCCGACCACATTCACGCGCCTGCCGCCTATATGGCCATGAAAATGGGCAAACACGTCTATGTCCAAAAGCCCTTAACCCATACCGTCGCTGAAGCGCGGCTGCTGAAAAACATCGCCGCCGAGACGGGCGTCATGACGCAAATGGGTAACCAAGGTCACTGCGGCAACGGCGTACGAAGCCTTTGCGAAATGATCTGGAGCGGCGCCATCGGCGATGTCCGTGAAGCCCACGTTTGGACCCATCGCCCTGTGTGGGACAACCAAGGCTTAGCCGAACCGCTGCCGCCTGAAGTGGCTCCGGAAAACTTGGATTGGGATCGTTGGATCGGCCCTGCGCCCTGGCGTCCCTACCACCACAAATTAGCGCCCCATGACTGGCGTGCATGGCAGGATTTTGGCGGCGGTTCCCTCGGCGACATGGCGTGCCACATTATGGACGGTGCCTATATGGCGCTGAAGCTGGTAGAAACTTCCGATTACACGGTGGAAGTGGTTCATCAGGAAGGGCGCAACGATCAGACCTTCCCCTTGCTCACCACCATTAAATATTCCTTCCCCGCCCGCGGCGACATGCCCCCCGTCGATGTGTATTGGTATGACGGTCATTACCAAGACGAAAAGACAGGCGAAAAAGTGTATAACCGCCCGGATCGTCCGGCAGGAGTCCCGGAAGGGGATGTCCTCGGCGATGAGGATCTCAACGGCTCCTTCTTCATCGGCGATAAAGGCATTATCACGGCGGGCGAATATGCGGGCAATCCGCGTCTGCTGCCCGACGCCGCCATGAAAGAATACACCTTCCCCGACGAGACCTTAGAACGTATTCCCGATGAAAACCCCTATCTGGATTGGATCCGCGGCATTAAGACGGGCAAAGTGCCTTGTTCGAATTTCGATTACGCAGGTCCCTTCACGGAAATGGTGAACTTTGGTAATCTGGTGGTGAAATCCGGTCAAAAACTGCACTGGGACAACCAGAACGGCGTGGCACGTAACGTGTCTAACCCCGCGGAAATCGTCAGCAAAGAATACCGCAAAGGCTGGGAACTGCCCTGCTAAAGACAAGACTGTTTTATCTTCGACGCCGTCGCTCTTGCGAGAGGACGGCGTCTTCTTTATATTAGGCGGTGATGGCGTCCACGGTCACGCCAATCTGAGGCGCGGCATAGGCAATCTCTTTGAGATAATCGCCGTAAACCATCATCCAGTGGGAATCACGCACTTCGTTGATGAGCCGCCGCCAATCGCCATGGATACGCACATCCTGTTGGGATCGGCAAATCTCGAGGAAGGGATTATCTTCCACAACGCCGCGTATCCCCACCCAGCGGCCTGTGGCGAATTCAGGGCTGATAAAGGTCAGCTCTTGGCCGACGGGGATTTCCACTTTCGGCGCCGCGCCATATTCCGATTCATAGTGGGTGAGGATCTCTGCCGGATCATAGTGTACGCCGTCCATACGCCGCGGCCCCGTACAATGAGCACAGGTGACCACACCGTTATGGGGAAAGGTGGAGTTGTGCATGAACACGGGCTTGCCCGACAGATAGCGCAAAAAGATGCCGGCAGGAACAATTACAAAATCCGCTTCACAAAAAGCGACCTGTCCCTCATCGTTCAACAAGCCCAAGGTCAGACAAGCCGTTGTCTGGGACATGGGGATAATGGTGCTCATACACTGGTTAATGGTCATCAAGTCTGTGCCTGCTTCCTCCATAAGATCCTTGAAGATGCCGTAGAGCATAAAACTTCGTACGACGAAATCCCGTTCCGTGTTCAGCGTCGTACGGGGCAGCGCGAGATACTGATCGGTCCACGTCTCACAAAGCGCCATCTTCTTAGGGTCAGCTAACACCGACACGATACGTTTTTCGAGATCCGTGTAGGAGGCGTCGACTATATCCATCTTAAAGCGGTCTTGGGCGAACTGCGGCGCAGTGTCATCGTATTTACCCTGAGCGCCGCCGATGGCAAGAACCCGAGCGCCCATGAAATTGTGTGCGGCAAATCGGGCGCGGAGCCGCCAAAGCAATTCATCCGTATCATCTACCACCACATCCTCCACGGAAGCACGGCGCCGCGGATCGGCTGCTTCTCCGCTTTTGGTCAATTGACGCACACTCAAGGCTTCATACCAATAATAGACTGGGCCTGAACGATGCCGTACAAAGATCAATCCACCGTCCGGCAACAACGCGCTTTGCAACAGCTGCCCCGAGCCCGTGGCGGGATACACAATCACCACGTCGGGATTGGACGCGTGCGCCTGCTGCGCTTCTTCCTCGGTTTTTATAGCCGCCACGGGAAGCAGCTCGAGAGGAAAATCAGCTCGGCGGCTCAGGCTTTCCAACTCTTCTGTAATGCGCAGCTTTTCTTCGGCCGCCGCCTCCTCCGTTTGTATGCCGCCCCACGATTTCCATGAGTCTTGGACCCGCGGTTCAGGAGTACGGTACATCAGGATAGGCTGCACGCGCAAGGGTCTGCCCAAGGTATGGGGCTTTCGGTTCCCATCCCAATAATCAGCGGGCCAATCGGGCGTCGCTGCCGCGGCTCCTTTCGAGAAAGCGCCTACGGCTGTGGCAGCCGTCAAGGCTGAGGATACCCCCAGAAAAGATCTGCGGTTCATGCAACAGGTACACATTCTCAATCCTCCTTGTTCCCGGCAAACGTTAGGGCATTTGACCTGATATTTGTGCAGAAATGATTATATACCACAGTGCTGTGTTCTTGACAAAAAGGAAAGGGTAGTCCTCTCTTTGTGCATGGTGTTGCTCTTATACCGCTTCGTTCTGATCTATTTTCGCACTTTAGAACCGAAATTTTAAAGGTGTTTATTTTGTTTTTTTTTATGTTATACTCACGAGCATGATTAAAAACGACCGAACTCCACCGTATTTTGTGTGCGCCACTCTTGTGACACTGGTTTATTTTTCCATCGCAGCCTTCGCTCCCGCCTATGGAGAAGAGGCGCGTCCTCCGCAAGAAACAGCGGGGCCGACTGCAGAACAGATGAAACAGCTGCTGCAAAACACGCCCGCTTCCCCCCTGCTTTTCCCTGAATTGGAGGCCTTATCTCCAAGCGAGCTTGCCGCGCTGCCAGTAAGTGCTGTGCTCGTGGACTGGGGCAAAGGGGCGGCAGCAACGACAGAACTCCCCCAACTCACCTACTCTTTGTATCGTCTATTTAAAAAGACCGGTGACCGAAGCGCTTTTCAAACGCCTTATTTCGAAAAAAGGAGTTTGCTCGCCCGTGAAGCCCTCGTCCTATTGCTCAGCAATGATCTGACGCGCTTGGATCGGGTGAATGATCTGATCTGGTCTATTTGCGAGGAAACATCTTGGGTTCTCCCTGCACACGAAAAAGATGCATCCTATATTGATCTTGCCGCCGCTGAAACAGGCGCTTGGCTCGCGCAAATTGCCGCGACCTTGGGCGATACCTTACCCAAAGAAATTCATGAACGTGTTCATCAGGAATTAACGCGCCGTATTTTCGACCCCTTCCTCACCTATGGCGAAAAATACGGCTGGAGCCGAGGACTCAACAATTGGACGGGCGTATGCGCCGGGTCGGTAGGACAAGCCTTTCTCCTCTATGAAAAGGACGAGGATCGTCTTGCCCAAGCGCTGGCACTGATTGTGCAACAATTGGAACGCTTTATTGACAAGGGTTTTCATACAGACGGCTCCTGTTTGGAAGGCATAGGCTATTGGAGTTACGGTCTCAGTGAATATGTGGTCTTTGCGGAGATGCTGCGCGTGCGCACGGCAGGCGCAATTGACTTGCTTGCCCATGAGAAAATGCCGTCCATTGCCGCCTATCCCCTATCCGTCTATTTAGGCAATAACACCTACGCCAGCTTCGCCGACTCCCAAGAACGCAACACCATCGACGCCTACCTTGCCGGTCATCTGTCGAAACGAACGGGCAATAAAGCCCTTGCCGCGTTGGCTTCGCCGCAGCCCCAAGGGCAATTCCATTTTGCCTTGCGCAATATCTTATGGGAAATAGAAACCGTTGAAAAAGATTTGCCCATCACCGATCTGTTCCTTCCCGAATCGGGAATCATCAAACTCTCCACCCCTGTCTCAGGCGGCACGCTGACTGTCATCGCGAAAGCGGGTCACAACGCGGAACCTCATAATAATAACGATGTGGGCAGTTTCATTGTTGCCGTAGACGGAGTGGTTTATCTCTGTGATCCCGGCGCGGGCCTGTATAACCGGGATTATTTCAGCGGCAAACGCTATGAAAGTATTTTTGCAAATTCCTACGGTCACAGCGTTCCACGGATTCAAGGGAAGCTGCAGGCTACGGGTCCCCGCAGCAGCGGAAGCATTGAACAGCTTGGCGACAAAGGAACACGCATCCGTTTTGAAGCCGCCTATGCTATGGCCGAATTAGAAGAGGCCGAACGAATCATCCAACTGCAGGCCCAAGGCTTGACGCTGCAAGATCGTTTTCACTTCCAAGAAGGAAGCTTTGACGTGGAAGAAGCGCTCATGACCTGGCAGCGCGTAGAAGCCGAGGGTGATACGGTACGGATTATGACCGACACGGGCACCCTCGAAATCCAAAGTGACGGGGGCAGCTTTGCGGTGGAAAGTCTGGAAGATATCTGTAAAGCAAACAAGAAAAAAGGGATATTATCCCGCATCACTTTGACGGGTACTGCGTCGCCTGACTTCGCCGTAAAATTCCGCATGCAGTATTATCCCAACACGACGGCGACACCGTAGACGGAAATAGAAAGTCCTTATTTAAACTATTTTTATATACATCGCTTTGTTAGACTCGAAAAAGAGTTCACTGTTTTTTTATGTAAATTGGAAGGCGAAGGCGTCTTCCGGAACCTAGTAAAGGAGACAAGAAAAAATGACACATCCTGATGAGAAATTGACCGCTTCACGCCGCTCTTTTCTGAAGAGCACCGGCGCGGTGGGCGCCTCCATAGCCATGGCAGGCGGCGCAGGCGGCGCGGCGAGCATTATGGCCGCCACACCGGCAGCGGCAGCTTCGGACAAACCCAAAGACGGCCCCTTACACACCTACTTGACTTATTCCGATGATCCGACCACGACCATCGACGTGAACCTCTGTGTCAAACGTCGTACCGGTCGTGTAACCGTCTACTATGACACCGTTCCTCGTGACGGCAATCCGAAATCCTATGCGAACAAGATTGAAGCAACCTATTACCAGACGCTCATCGAATTGTATGACCGCCGCGCCATTTATATGGCAACGTTGAAAGATCAGAAACCGGGTCAGACCTATTATTTCGTCGGCGGCGATCCCGAATACGGCTACACGACGGAACGTTCTTTCTGCACCCTTCCCGGCGGCGATAAGCCTTTCCGTTTTGTGGACGGCGGCGACATGAATATCGGTGAACGTGCGCGCAAGCTCCTGAAATGGGCAGGCGAGCAAGATCCGGACTTTGTGACCATCGGCGGCGACATTCCCTATGCCAACGGCCTTTTCTCCGAATATGTAGACTGGATTCAGTGGTTCAAGAACTGGGATGACTTCATGCACACCAGCGACGGCCGCATGATCCCCATGGTAGCCGCCATCGGCAACCACGAAACAAACTCCTATATCTCCGATGATATCAACATGCGTTCGCCCTTCTATCTCGGCTTTTTCGGGCGTCAAGGCAAATATGTGTTCCACACCAAGAAATTCAGCGATGACGTGGTTATCTTCTTCTTAGATACGGGCCATCTGATTTCCATTGACGGCTGGCAGACCGACTGGCTTGGCAAAGAGCTTGAAAAACACAAAGACGTGAAATATAAATTTGCCAACTATCACGTGCCCCTCTACCCTGCGCACCGTGATTTCGAAGGGCTTCCCTCGAAAATGGCACGTACCCACTGGGGCCCGCTCTTCGACAAATATGGACTCACCATCGGCTACGAACATCACGACCACGTGTTCAAACGTTCGAGACCCCTCAAAGACAATAAAGTTGTCGAAAGGGGCGAAGGCACCATTTATCTCGGCGACGGTACCTTTGGCGTTGATCCCCGAGAGGTTGATTCCGAACCGCGCTGGTACAATGAGAAAGAAGGCCAAATTGCCCATTTCTGGGTTACCGATGTACGTCCCGACGGCTTGAGCTTCAAAGCTATCAACGAAGACGGCGAGGAAGTGGACGCTTTCACCCTTCCCTGATCTATGATAGTTAAAGAATACTGCATCTAATAATTGCCCGGTGATGTGTCGCGCCTCTACGGAGCGGCCATCCCGGGCATACACAATTATGAAGGAGTTACGCCCTATGCCTACGCGCTTTATCCTCACCCTGCTGATGCTCAGCCTCGCGCTTACTTTCGCATCTGCGGCAGCCGCCGATTCGCTGCCTTTTCCAACGGAACTGGTCGCCTTTACGCCTCTCCTTGAAAACCCGGTCTTTGAAGGCGGCGGAGAAGGCGCTTGGGATGAAAACCTGCGCGAGCGGGGATGGATCCTCTACGAAGAGGGCATGTATCACCTTTGGTATACGGGCTATCCGTCAGATAAGCGTGTCCGCAAACAACTGGGCTACGCTACTTCAGCCGACGGACTCCATTGGGAACGCTACGCGAACAATCCCTTGGACGTGGAAATGTGGGTGGAAGATATGATCGTCGTAAAAGTGGACGGCAGCTATTATATGTTCGCTGAGAATCATAATGATGAAACCCATCTCTTGATTTCTAAAGACCGCATTCACTGGCAGGAAGAGGGGGAGTTAACGATTTTAAAAACCAATGGTGAAGCCATTGACCCGGGGCCCTTCGGCACGCCAACAGTTTGGTATGAAGATGAGGTCTGGTATCTCTTTTATGAGCGCGATGATGAAGCCATTTGGCTCGCCACTTCCACCGATCTCAAAAAATGGGTTCATGTGCAAGATGAACCCGTATTGGAACGGGGACCCGACGATTACGATCAGGCCATGATCGCCATGGATCAGATTGTCAAATATGAGGGCATTTACTACGCCTATTTCCACGGGCTCATCCCCGGCAATTGGCCGCAAGAATGGACCTCCAATGTGGCGGCTTCAACAGACCTGATCCATTGGGAAAAGTACAGCGGCAACCCCATTGTGGACAATGATAAGTCCAGTCCGATCTTGGTGCAGCATGACACGGGCTATCGTTTTTATACGATGCACTCCGAAGTCTTCGCCTATGAGCAAGGAGAAAGTAAAGAAGCCCTGCGCCAACGGAACCAATCTTTCACGGTGTGGCAGCTGCCCAATGGAGACATGCCTCAGATGATGTCTTATGTCATCCAAACCGTCTACAATAAACTCATCGTCATCGACGGCGGCTACTACCAAAACGCTCCCTATTTGCGGCGCTTTATAGAATCGCGGGGCGGCAAGGTCGAAGCGTGGTTCCTGACCCACGTTCACCTTGATCATTGCCAAGCACTGACCGATGTGCTGAACAATCCGGAGGGCTTGGAAATCAACGCGCTCTACGCCTCCTACCCCGACCGCGAATGGTTTGAAAAGAACTGTGACGAAGGTTCCTTCAAAGTCTATGAAGAACTGACCGATGCCGTAGATAAGAGCGGGAAAGAAGTGCTCATGCCCGCACCGGGACAAGTCATTTCCATTGACGGCATTTCCATTCGCGTCCTCGGCGTATGCAATCCTGAAATTCTCGTGAATACGTTGAACAACTCGTCCATGGTGCTGCGTTTTGATGACGGCATCAAATCTGTTTTGTTCTTGGCTGATCTCGGCGTCGAAGGAGGCAATAAATTAATGGCAAGCCCTGAAGCCGCCTATCTGCCTTCCGACTACGTGCAAATGGCACATCATGGACAACAAGGCGTGAGCGAAGCCGTTTACGAAGCCATTGATCCGAGCTATTGCCTGTGGCCTACGCCCAAATGGCTCTGGGATAATAATTCCGGCGCCGGGGAAGATTCAGGACCCTGGCAAACCAAAAGCGTGCGCAGCTGGATGGACAAGCGCCCCATAAAACAACACTACCTCATGTTTAAAGGACTGCAAAAGATTAAATGATAAGGTGATAGAATGAACGGGATTGCGTAAAGATTGACTTCGGGGCAAGACGTGTCCACCGATCAGAATACGATGAGATTCCCGGAGATATCACCCAATACATCAAAGACACACTCCACATCGAACAAGGAAGCGGAGACACTATTTAATCTGTTTCGAGCACGGGGACAGGGCTAAAGCGCCGTGTTGCGTTTAGCCCTTCCATTTTATGGTCTATGCTCTCCCCTTAGCCGCCGATAAGCCCCGCTTCAATGGCTGCCCGTGCAAGGGTCAACACCACAAAAAATCCGCACATATCGGTGAGGGTCGTCAGCATGGGCGGCGCGCCCAAGGCGGGATCAATACGCATTCTGCGCAGGAGCAGCGGTATGAGTCCACCCAGCGATACGGCAACGAGTGTGTTGACGGCGAAGGCTGTGCCGATGACTGCGCCCATGATTGCGCCATCTTGAGAAAAGAGGGCGGCAATCAATCCCAAGGCGCTGCCCAAAAGAAGACCATTGATCAAACCGATCTGTATTTCTTTGAACCAGACATGTTTGAAGTCTTCTGGTTTAATTAAGCCTAGGGCGAGTTCGCGAATACTGACCGCTACCGATTGATTGCCGGTGCAGCCGCTCATATTGCAGATGATGGGCATAAAGAACACGAGAATAAAGAGACGATCGACCGTTTCTTGATGGCCGAGAACCACACTGGCGGCGACCATGCTCAAGATCATATTTAAAAAAAGCCACGATAAACGGCGCGTGCTCCGTTCCCACAGCGGCATGTTGCGGAACTCTTCTCCAAAGGCGATACCGCCCATGCGCAGCAGCGTACGTCCTTGCTCCTCGCCCCACTCCTCCACCACATCCACTTGACGGACAACACCCTGAAGCTTGCCCGCCTCATCGACGACAGGTAAAGCCCAAAAGGGGTAGCGTTCAAAGGTATCATTCAGTTCTTCCAAGGAGGTGTTGGTGAAGACGAAAATGGGATTGGCAATCATGAGGGATTTGATCGGCTTATCGGGCTGTGCAAAAAAGAGATCACGAAAGCGCAATACACCGACCAAAGCCCCGCGCGCCGAATAGACATAAATATATTGTCCCCCGATAATGGATTCTTCGGCAGCGTGGCTGTGCAGATCATCCTGTATACGGGCGACGGTATCATCCTCACCATAAGCGAGGAATTCGGTTATCATCATCCCGCCCGCAGTGTCGGGTTCATATTGCAGCAGCGCTCTGGCATTCTGCGCCTCTTCGGGATCCATTTGTTTCAAAATGGCTTCGGCGTCGTCCTCATGGAGTTCGCCCAAGATATCCGCCCGCCGGTCGCTCTCCATCTCATCAATAATGCTCGCCGCTTCATCAATCGGCAAATCCTCGATGATATCGGCGCCTTGGGCATCGGTCATCTCTTCGATAATGTCGGCGGCATCTTCAGGCTCCAACAATAAAAGTACTTGGTTACACGCCTCTTCATCGAGCCGTGAAAAGGCACGCGCCGTTTCGCCGGCAGGGAGGGCGTCTAGAAAATCGCTGAGTCCTTGGGCATCGTTTTCTTCCACGAGCAGGCGTATTTGTTCCCAAGACTGCATGGGTGTTTCGGGCATGGACTATATCTCCCCTTTGAGAAGGATGGTTGAAGGTTATGAAACCAATAAAAATAAACCGAGAATCGAAGTGACAGTTTAGGAAAATCCACCACGGCAGCGATGCAATGCATCTTGCCAGCCGGCGTAGCGCTTTTCACGTGTTTGCCTATCTATTTGCGCCGTGAAGCGGCGGTCT
>JAAYJI010000004.1 GCA_012523015.1 Candidatus Hydrogenedentota bacterium | reverse complement strand
ACCCTATCCTCAGCGGTAGGATGTATGATGGGCGCGCCACGCATTCTGCAGGCACTTGCCCGCGACCGGCTCTTTGCTCCTTTACAAATCTTTGCGAAAGGGTCTTCCTCCACCGACGAACCGCGCAACGCCATCTTGATGACCTTTGTGTTGTCGCAAGCGGGCATCATGCTGGGTGATTTAAACGTGATTGCGCCCATCATCACCATGGCGTTTTTGATCACCTACGGCACCCTGAATATGGCAACCTTCTATGAGTCCGTCACAGGCAACCCGAGTTATCGTCCTAAATTTCGCTATTGTCATTGGTCCATCTCTTTAGTCGGAGCCTTGGCGTGTTTGATCGTGATGTTTTTAATTGCCCCTGTTCAGGCCTTTGTTGCCCTTGTCGTTATGATCTCTTTGTACCGCTATATCAGTTATCGCAAGATTGAGGGGCGCTGGGGCAGTCTGCAAAGCGGCGTACTCTTTGAACGGGTTCGCAAAAATTTGGTTCAGCTGGAAGAAACAGCACATCATCCTAAAAATTGGCGGCCTATTATTCTAGCGCTCAGCGGAGGCGGTTGGGAGCGGCCCCATATCGCGCTCTACGGACACTGGTTCGCCGCCGGCAATGGTATCCTTTCTTTAGGGCAGATTATTACGGGCGACATTACGGATCGCAGCGGCCGCCGAGACAGCCAAGAAGAATTGCTGCGCCAATTTATTTCGAAACAGGAGTTGCAGGCTTTTCCCGCCGTAGTGGTTGCGCCCGATATCACCGCCGGTATCCAGTCTCTTGTTCAGTGTCACGGCATCGGACTGTTGCGTCCCAACACGATTTTGACGGGCTGGCCTTCCGATTATCAAAAAGCGGCCTCCTTTTTTGCGACCATACGCAATATTATCCAACTGCGCAGGAACGTTATTTGTATGCGCCTTGCCGACTATCCGGCAGATCCTCGCGAAGTGCCGGAGGGCACCATAGACGTGTGGTGGCGCGGAAAAGATAACGGACCGCTCATGCTCCTCCTCGCCTATCTCCTTTCTTTGAATCTGAACTGGCGCGACCACACGGTCCGGTTGATGCGCATCATTTCCAATCAAGCAGGAGAAGAACAGGTCTATAGTCATTTACAAGAGTTGATTCAGGCATCCCGTATCCCGGCAACACCCCATGTCATTGTGGCGGAAGACTCCGCCCAAGCCATTATCTCGACTTCTGCCGATGCGGCCTTGGTTATCTTAGGTTTCGATCTCCCCGATGCAAAGGAAGAAGAACAGTTCTACGAGCACATGGAAGAATTGACGGGCAGCCTTTCACGGTGTGCCTTTGTGTATAGCGCCGGCGGTATGGATCTTTATGCCTGAGCTTTGCAGCGTTTACAGGTAACCCAGTGCTTCAAGGGAACGGATAGACTCGGGATCCAGCGGCTCCTCCTCATCGGAGTCTATGCCCAACTGATCGCGGAAGCGGGCGTCCTCTTCTTTGCGCTGCTCCAACAGCTGCCTGCCCCGCTCCAAATTCTCCGCGTCCTGAAAGATTAATGAATTGCGTTCTTCGGGATCCGCCTCCAAATTGAAGAGCCACTCATGACCGGACAAAGTCCCATGAATATATTTCATAGAATCAAAGACTACGCCCTCCAAGCGGTCATGAAAGAGACTGGATCCAATGTAGATAGGCTCCGTTGCAGTATGGGGCGCGGCCGTGGATAACATGGGCGATAAAGACGACATCAGCCCTTCCGGATACTCAGGACTAATGTGACATAATTCAAGAATGGTCGGCATAATGGCTTGGGTACTGACATTATCTTCTATGTGATCCTGCCCGCTGCTGTGCGGACTTTTAATGAAGAATGGAACATTGACCAATTCATTGTACAGGCTTTGACCATGCTCGAAAAGATCATGATCCCAAAATTCTTCGCCATGATCCGAAGTGAAAACAATCAAAGCAGAATCGTATAGATTGAGACTGCGCAGCGCTTCGAGGAAACGACCCAGTTCCGCATCAATAAAACGCACCTCGCCTTGGTAGAGGGCTCTGATCCAGTCGCGGTCTTCCACAGAACGGGCTGTACTGCCCATACGAGCAGCGCGTGTTTCGTGGAACTCCATCTCTCTTCCGTCGCCGCCTTGTTTAGGTTGATGCGCTACGGGCGGTTTATAAGGCGTGTGAGGATCAAAATAATGGAGCCACAAAAAGAAATCCCGTTCCCGATTTTCTTGAACCCATTCAATGGCATGATCGGTCATACCGGAAGCGTCAGGAATTAAGCGCGGCAGCATATAGATTAATTCATGAGTCAAGCCCACGCCAAAATGTTCGATATCGTATTTTTGCATGGGATACCAGTGGTATTCCTTAAAACCGCGGTTCAATTTGCTCCGTTCTTGCAAAAGACCGTTAAAGCCGATGGCGCTTGTATGGTAGCCTCCTTGTTGCATCGCCTCCGCCAAGGTCGGCGCTTTTTCTGTCAGTGCCCCTTTCCCGGTAATCATTTGGTGCACCTGAGGCCTTAGACCCGTCAAAATGGAACTTACTGAAGGACAGGTCCACGGAGCAGCACTAAAGGCTTTTGTAAATACAGTGCTGTCTTCAGCCAATCCATCGATCTGTGGTGTTTGTCCTTTGTATTCGGCGTTATAACATCCCAAGGCATCGCGGCGCAGCGTGTCGACCGTAATGAGGACTACGTGTTTGGCTTGGGCGGCAGCAGGAGCGCCCTCGGTCGACACAGCATCTTCTGCTGCCGGGTTGTTCTTAAAAAGGAGTAACGGCGCTATACATAGGAGGAAAACCACAATCAAAAAGATCTGAAGCCGTCTGGGAGATGCAAACAAAAACCACAACAACAAAATGGATAGTAAGGCAAGCGCCAAATAAAGGGTGATAAATATTCCGCCCGACAATTGTGGTAATGACGTGTTGCGCAGCCATAGGATGCAGATAAGGGCAAAAAATTGAAGGGCAATTATGGTGAAAGGACGAAGGGTCAACACCTTATTTCGGTTCCGCGTTATTTTTCCCAAGATAAGGCTGAAGAACACAGCGCTTATGACTGCAAAACTTAAAAAGTAACGGGTTAGTAATCCCCAATAGGGCGCGTACTTGTCGGTATAGGCGAAAACGATATTTAAGACGTGCATCAGATAGGATGCCATTAAGACTGTGTAGAGGAGCATAAAAATAGCTAAGCCTGCACGCATGGATCCCAACCACACCGCAAAAACCAAGAAGCATCCCCAAGTTATCGCCAGCGTACAGCCCATGACTGCAATTGAAACGCTATAGTGATATAAAAAATCGGGCAGGGTCAAATCAACAAGCCCATCTAATATTATAAAGTAGGTGATTGCCTCCATGGAGGCGATAACGGTACTTGCCACAAAACACCACGCCAGAGGATACAATAAATATTTCTTAAAACGAAGGACCACGACTTTTCTCCTTTATCCCTTCACCATCATGGCAAAGCTCAACGATCATTATTTTAAAAATGGTATCATACATGGGTAAAAGCATACCATTACAGAAAAAGATGGCAAGCACTTACAGGCTTGATAATTTACGGCAACCCCAGGAATTTATCTGACTCAATGCGGCAGACAATCATCAAATTCGCCGTCCTTATACCGGTACTTTTGTTGCTGTTCTATGGGCTTATCGTGTTCCTGTTGTGGATGGTGCAGGAACCGCTTCTGTTCATGCGCGCTGACTCCCTTGTCCGTGAAAAGCCCGATGAGCGGTCGTGGGACTATGAAGACCTATGGTTGGAAGTGAATGGAGAAAAAAGTCACGGGTGGTGGATCCCTCTGGAAAATGCTGACTATGTAATACTTTTTTCTCACGGCAGCGGGCGTAATATAACAGGCTATCTGGATGATGTTGCGCTCTATCGTGAAGCCGGCTTCTCTGTTCTTCTCTATGACTATGGCGGTTATGGGGAAAGCAGCGGTAAAGCTTCGGAAAAGAGATGCTATGCCGACGCCCACGCCATGTGGGATTATCTGGTATCTACCCGCAACATTGCGCCTGACCATATTATCTTGGCGGGCAGTTCTTTGGGCGGCGCCATGGCGGTAGAACTTGCCGCGACGCGCAAAGGGGCAGGACTCATTCTGGAAAGCAGCTTTACTTCTGCACGGGACGTGGTGCAGGATACTTTTTCTTGGCTCATTCTTCCTTTGATATGGCATATTCAATTTAATAATCTGGACAAAATACATTCTATTTCTTGTCCGCTCTTGGTGATCCATAGTCGGGAGGACACCGTTGTTCCTTTTCAGCATGGACAACGCCTTTATGAAAAGGCTTTGGAACCTAAACATTTTGTAGCTATCGAAGGCGCGCATTACAGCGGGAAATTTCGTTCAAAAGAAATGTACTTGTACCATTTACGCCGTTTTGCTGAAGACTATTTTTCTATCAAATCTACCGAGGCTTTTTAACAGCAGAGATTTCCGACGTCAGGGAATAGTATGGAGTCGACTTGTTGTTCTAAACTACGGGCTACTTACTGGGCGCGTTCGCGTCAATTTCTTATGGAAGGTATGATATGACAATGACACAACGACATGTTTATCTGGATCACAATTCGACAACACCTTTGCATCCGGAAGTCATCAAGACAATGAAAGATGGTATGGATTATTTTGGTAATCCTTCAAGCATGCACGCTTTTGGCCGGCAAGCCAAGGGATTCGTTAATGAAGCACGTGAACGGATCGCCACCTTTATCGGCGCGTTACCTGAAGAAATTATTTTTACAGGCAGCGGTTCTGAAGCAAACAATACAGTTCTGTCCATACTTGGATGCACCGCCACACACTGCAGCTGCGACCGGGAACATAAACCCCGTATTGTTACCACAACAATCGAACATCCTTGCATCTTAGAAACTTCAAAATGCTTAACGGGACAGGGTACCGGAATCGTCTATATTGACGTAGACAGCTATGGAAAAATAGACATGGACGCCCTGCGAGAAGCAGTCACCGAAGAAACAGGCTTGGTTTCTGTGATGATGGCGAACAATGAAATCGGCACCTTGCAGGATATTCGTGCCATCGCACGTATCGCCCATGAAAAGGGCGCCCATTTCCATACGGACGCCGTGCAGGCCTTTGGAAAGATACCCATTAACGTACATGACTTAGGCGTGGACTTCCTTACCGTTTCCGCCCATAAAATCTACGGCCCCAAAGGGGGCGGCGCGCTCTATGTGCGCCGGGGCGTGCACTTCTGCCCCATGATCCATGGCGGCCATCAAGAACGCGGGCGACGGGCCGGTACCGAAAATACGCTTGGGATTATGGGGATGGGCAAGGCGGTGGAAATGCGCGCGCTGGAAATGGATGAAGAATCCTTGCGCATGCAGACCCTCAAACAAGCTTTAAAAACAGGAATTGAAGAACGTATCCCGGACGTCTGGTTTAATGGACATCCAACGGATTCCCTGTCGTCAACCTTGAACGTGTCTTTTGACGGGGCAGAAGGAGAAAGTATCCTCCTCTACCTCGATCTTGAAGGTA
Organism: Candidatus Hydrogenedentota bacterium; assembly: GCA_012523015.1. Classification (NCBI taxonomy): domain Bacteria; kingdom Pseudomonadati; phylum Candidatus Hydrogenedentota; species Candidatus Hydrogenedentota bacterium. The sequence goes on along the minus strand of JAAYJI010000004.1, from coordinate 6,205 downwards.
TCGCAGTCTCCACGGGATCAGCCTGTGCCTCCGGATCGCTCGAACCTTCCCACGTTTTGTTGGCGACCGGCATGCCCGTTGAACGGGCTCACGGTTCGATTCGCATGAGCTTGGGCAGAGAAAATACGATGAATGATATTGATTATGTACTGGACAAATTACCCCGCGTCATCGATCGGATACGCGAAATGTCTACCGTATACGGGAGAAAATAATTATGAGCAGTCACCAATCTTGGGCTTATACAGACATTGTAAAAGACCATTTTATGAACCCTCGAAATATACTCAGAGATGACGATTATCAGGATGACGGCAAAGGAATCGTCGGCAATATCCAATGCGGCGACGAAATGTTGGTGGTCATCAAAGTTGATAAAGAGAATGAGACGATCGCTGATTGCAAATGGCGCACCTACGGCTGTGCCAGCGCTATAGCGAGTACATCCGTTATGTCTGAACTTGTCATTGGATTGCCCCTTCATGAGGCCTTCAACATCGGGCCGAGGCAAATAGCCTCTGCCTTGGGACAACTTCCTGAAAACAAAATCCACTGTTCTGTACTTGGCGATAAAGCCTTGCGGGCAGCCATTAACGACTACTATCTTCGTTCAGGTCAAGCCGGGAAGGTTGTTAAAGAAGTAGCGCGCATTGTATGCACCTGTATGAATGTGACGGATCATGAGATTGAAGAAGCAGTGCTGGATGGAGCACGCACCTTTCTGGAACTGCAAGAACAAACCAAGATCAGCACTGTTTGCGGCAAATGCAAAGATGAGGCGCAGCAATTACTAAAAGATTATGTAAAAAAACACTTCGCCCCTGAGTGATGCCCCTTCCCGCCGCGCGGTCTATTCAACGAAGTGTTGCATTAAATAGCACTGCGCCTGCATACCCACAGCATAGCGTTACTTATCCTTCACTTACGCCCCCTTGTTTCCTCCACGGAAAGAAGGGGGTTTTCAATAGGATATATTCGCGCCTTCTTTTATAGAGCAAAGCTTTAAATCAAGATTGGATTGTGGCAGAATAGAGTTCCCCGTGACTTATTACTCTTTTTTTAAATTCAGATAAGGTGCAGCATGGAAATAATCTTTACAATCTTTCGAAATCTCGGTTATATGTACTATGTCAACTTCTTGGGTGTTCCCTACAAATGGTTGGAACGCTTTTTAGGAGAAGATAATATTCACGAGGGTACAGAACTCGTGTTTAAAGTACTGGTTTCCATTGCACTGCTCTTTATCCTCCTCTATCTAATACGCCTGATACACGCCGGGATTCGGAGTCTTCAGACGCGGCGTCAAATAAATAAAAGCATGGAAGGCTATGATGTGCGGGAACCTTATACCGTCCGTGACACTACCTTTGTCGATGAGTTGGATATGGTTCAACATCCGCTGCACACGCTGGCACAACTCAAAAAGGAGAAGCGCTACGGGCACATGGCGGAACTCTTTTCCCGGCTCAACCAACCCGAGGAAGCGGGGCGTTGGTTCGTAAAAGACAAACAATACAAACGGGCTGCAGAGGAAATGGCGAAAGCCGGGCAAACAACCAAGGCAGCACGTATGTTGCTCCGCATGAAAGAATATGAAACGGCAGCACGCTTTTTCGCCGGCGTCGGTAATTATTCGCGTGCTGCGTCGGCACTCTACAAAAATGGGGATATGTCGGGAGCCGCTTCCATGTATGCCGAAGGCAAAGAATTCAAAAAAGCAGCAACCATGTTCAGCCAATACTTCACCACCACCCAAGACTCATTCGATATCCAAATAAAAGCGGCTGATTTATGTTATCGCTGGCTGCAAAAGAATGAGTTCACCGACAGTGTTCCCATTGACGATCGCAATCACCTGTTTTTGCTGGTGGCAGCGCGCTTTCTAAAAGCGGGGCGTCCTGCTCTTGCGGCGACACTCTACCAGGAAGGCGGCGATACGCGACGCGCCGGAGAAATCTATCGGACACTGCCGCGATAGTGCTTCGGCTTCAAAGGGTCGCGGCAACTGTAAAGGTATCGCAGCTACTGCAAGCGGTCTCGTTGATTACTTGTTAATCAGGCAAGACATTTCAGCGTAGCGTTCAGTGTTTCCTCGTAATTGCCTGTGGAATGACCGCATTCCAAAGCGACATAACCATCGTAACCCGTTTCTTTGATGGCATTGAAGATATTGGCATAGTTCAATTCGCCGGTGCCGGGCTCTTTTCGTCCGGGATTGTCAGCCACATGGAAATGGCCGATATACTCCATATTGTCGCGGAAATTGCGGATGACATTGCCTTCTGTTATCTGTTGGTGATATATATCAAAGAGGATTTTAATACGAGGGCTGTTCACCTCTTTCAAAATGGCGACGGCTTGATCGGTGCGCGTAAAAAAGAAGCCCACATGATCCACCAAAGGATTCAAAGTTTCCATAACAATCGTTACGTCATTGTCTTCGGCAATGGGCGCGAGCCGCTTCAGACATTGAATGACATAGTCAGTCTGCTCTTCCATGGAAATGTCAGTACGTACGTTTCCGGTTAATCCCACCAGTTTTTTGCAGCCCAGTTTCTTGGCAAGTTCCACACGTTTTTCAAACATATCCACTGTTTTATCGTGATCTTCCTGCTGAACCATCCAGCCGTCGGCAATCGCTCCTGCCCCGACGATACAGCTCAGTTCCAAACCCAGCGTATCTGCTTTGGCGCGCAACGAATCGGGATTGCCCACAGGCCAGAGCCATTCATAAGCGGGCAGCCCCCAAGCGGCAACGGCCTCTAACTTGTCTTCGGGGCGCTTGCCGGGAAACCAATCCAAGGGAGCCGACATGCGCAGCTTCGTATTGGAGAAGGGTTTATCTTCAGGAATGGCGGCAATGCTTGATGTTGCGCTCATAACACCGGAAGCAAGGGCGGCAACACTACAGGAACTCAAAAAACTTCGTCTTTTCATTTTCGTAATCTCCTTAGGGTTTATGGAATTAGTGTAAATGATAAATTCATTGAATGCAAACCGATCCTCAGGCAGGCACAAGCTCGGCCAAGGCTGCGATCACCGCGTCTTGCTGAGTTTCAGTTAATTCCGGATAGATGGGCAGTGCCAACACTTCCCGGCAGGCTTGTTCTGCTTTCGGACAATATGCAGGGGCCTTCAATAAACGCTCAATGCAGGGTTGACGGTGCAGCGGTCTCGGATAAAATACACTGCATCCGATTCCTTTTTCATGAAGTTCCTTTTGGACACGGTCGCGGTCCGGAACTCGGATCACATATTGATGATACAAGTGACACGCATCTTCGATCGTTGTAGGCGCTACAATCTCCGGCAACTGTTGAAGCAGGCTGGTGTAATAAGAAGCGCGTGCTCGACGCTGCTTATTCCATTCCTCCAGTTTCTTTATTTTAACATCAAGAACAGCAGCCTGCAGCGTATGCAGATGGCTGTTGACACCGATTTCGATATGATGATATTGGCAGTCCATACCATGACCACGAAGGAGGCGTAAATGCTGTGCCGCGTCATCGTCGTTGGTTAAGATGGCGCCGCCTTCACCTGCTGCGCCTAAATTTTTCGTCGGATAAAAACTTAGGGCAGAAGCATAGCCCCAAGCCCCCGCTTGTTTTCCTTGATACCTCGCGCCCAAAGCCTGTGCCGCATCTTCAATAATGGGCAGGTTGTGCCGCTTCGCAATCGCTTCAATGGCGTCCATCTGAGCACATTGACCAAAGACATGAACAGGCAGCAGACAACGGGTTTTAGCGGTGATTAGCGGCTCGATTGATGCTGGATCCATATTAAAGCTGTCCGCTTCAATATCGGCGAATACAGGCACGCCCCCGGCATTTACAATAGCGCCGGCAGTGGCGAAAAACGAGAAGGGCGATGTGATCACTTCGTCGCCGGGATTAAGCCCTAAGCCTCGAAGCGCCACATAGAGCGCGTCGGTACCTGAACCGACGCCGATAGCGTGCTTCACTTCCGCGAATGCCGCCAAATTCTTCTCAAAACTTTCAACGATGGGACCGCCGCGAAACTGCTGTTTTTCCAATGTTTGTAATACAGCTTCCTCTATTTCTTTTCTAATAGAGGCGTACTGTGCTCGCAAATCCAACATGGGAACCTTCATAAGTATTTTTCGTTACTCCATTTGTTTGACTTAATCATCATCCTTCCTCAGTCACCATACCCTTCCCCTTGGATAGACTATACAAAGGCTTCAACAACTATTTCAAGAGAAAGCAATGAAAGGCTTGACCGCCGCGCGAAAGAAAAAGGCTACCGAATCAACATAACATCGCCGTAGGAATAAAAGCGGAACTTCTCGTCAACAGCGCGCCTATAGGCTTCCATAATTAATTCATAGCCGCCAAAAGCACAGACCAAAGCCAACAAGCTGGACCTGGGCAAATGAAAATTAGTTTGCAGTATATCCACTCCCTGAAATTGATACGGCGGTTTAATATAAAGCGAAGTGGTGCCGCTGCCGCTTCGAAAAGAACCGTCGGAAAATTGCGTTTCCAGAACACGGGCACAAGTAGTCCCCACAGCGACGATCCGACCGCCCGATTCTCTCGTTTTATTAAGCGTTTTACACGCAATTTCAGGAAAATCATATTCTTCTGCGTCGACTCGGTGTTCTTCCAGTGATGTTGCGGTAATCGGTTTAAAGGTACCATAACCAACATGTAAAGTTAAGGAAACCCGGCCTACACCGAGCTGATCCAAACGATGAAAGACGCGGTCCGTAAAATGGAGCCCTGCCGTGGGAGCCGCCACAGCGCCCGGTATCCGTGCGTAGACCGTTTGATAACGTTCGGCATCCTGCCGATCTTCTTTTTCACGCTTAATATAGGGAGGTAATGGGATTTGACCCGCCCCTTCAAGTCGTTCGATGACCTCCGAGTCGTTGAAATAAACCTTTCGCTTTCCACCTTCAACCCATCCATCTACGCGGGCATCCAAGCCGCCTGAGAAATGTACCGTTGTTCCCGGCTTCACCTTGGCGGAAGGCCGAACCAGCGCTATCCAACAAGCCGACTCTATTTCTTGTAACAGAAACAGCTCCACACGACCACCGCTCGATTTATGACCGTGAAGACGCGCACGAATCACCCGTGTATCATTAAGGACCATGGTGTCGCCGCGCTTTAAATATTGAGCGATATTTTTATAACTGTCCAATTGAATGGAATCGGAATCTCGATCCACCACCATGAGCCGTGATTCATCCCGTTGTGGTGAAGGCGACTGGGCAATGAGCGATTCAGGTAAGCTGTAGTCTAAAGCTTCGGTAAGCATAAAATAACACCTATAGAAAACTAATGAAGAGGCTGAACAAGAGCGTGTATAGTATCATGAATCACCCTCAAAATAGGCAGGAAAATACTCTCCGCTCAGTCAATGAATCACGTATCTATCCTTTATCTTTTGATAAAGACAGGGACGACAAGATACCATGATCTTGTTGTTTAAGAAAAATAAACCCTATCTATAAGGTATGTTTGCAACGCTGCTGTTGTTAACAAAGCATTTATTTTCAATCGCGTACTAAAATCAACGGCTCAATGGGCCGGATTAATGAAAGACGACTGCAAAAGGAAAGGAGAGAAATATGACCGACGAGACATCAAAAAAACTGCTTAATCGCCGCCATTTCATAAGTGTGGCAGGGGCAGCCATTGCAGGCAGTTCCATGGTGGCTGCGCAAACACCCCTTCCCCGCGGGGCAAAGGAGACCATAACAGCTTCAGACCCTAAAAATGCGCCTTTACTGTGTGGCTGGGCGACGACAACGATCACGCCCGACAAACCGGTTCAGCTGGCCGGTCAATTCGCCGAACGGGTCTCGAAAAAAGTTCTCGAACCTTGCATGGCAAATGCATTGGTTATGGATGGCTTCCGTTCCGATGGTACGCCCGATCAAGCAGTTCTCGTATCCTGCGACCTCGTGCATATCCCCAAAGAAATTGTCGCCGCTGTTAGGGAACGCGTTGCAAAGGATCTGCCGGAACTGGATGCCAACAAAATTATCTTGGCGGCAACCCATACGCATACGGGTCCCACCATGATTTCCGGTACCTATAAAGATCCCGCCCCGGGAATCATCCATCCCGAAGAATATTGTGAATTTTTTATTGACCAGGTATCCGCGCTTATTGTTGATGCATGGGAAAAGCGTCAACCAAGCGGCATCAGCCGGGCGGTAGGTCATGCCGCCGTT
>JAAYJI010000003.1 GCA_012523015.1 Candidatus Hydrogenedentota bacterium | reverse complement strand
TGGAAAAAGACAGCACTTAGGCAGAGGTATCCGATGCGTGACGATGGCGGCAGGTGATCGCCGGAACCGGATTCGTTGCGTTCAAAATGACAGGGCGGGCTAGCCAAGGCGCGTAACACCGCACCTTGATGTCGAAAGGCTTCAAAGCCGGAATTCCTCGCTTCGACCTAAAGCCCATTCTTCCCGTCTATCCATCCCATCCTGTTCCTTGCTGTCTCCTCGGTCCCCCCTCAGAGCGGCAATCATTATTTATCTTTGGTCAGGAAGCCTTTGGGTAATTCTGCTTTCGGCTCCAACTTGAAGGCGGTCACATTAGGCGTTATGCGCGTGGGCGTGGTAATCACGAGCGGTGATTCGCCGGGACCTTTAAATGTCAGTTCAATTAAGAAGGCCGTGTGACCCGTCTCGGGTTTCTCAACGGTCGCCGACCAGCTGCCGTCGTCGTTGGCTTCCAAAACAGTTGCCTGCCATTCAGGCGCGTCCTTGTCCAAGCGGAAATCCCATTTCTCGGGATTGGTCGCCTGCCACAGCTTCACGGCCGTAGGCTGCGTATCCGCAGTAATGCGTACAGTCTGCTCGTCCGGGAAAGTCCAGCTGTACTGAGGCAGCGCTTTCCCTTCAACTACGGATTGGTAAAAGGCGATGACCGTGCCCGCCGGATCCGCCTTGTCCATACCATGACCGGCGTTGGGGGCATATCGAATATATTTGGGCTCTTTCAGGTCGTCCCAATAAAACTGCCATGAGTCGTTGAGGAAAAATTGGTCGCAGGCGCCGTTCATCAGCAGCTTGGGAATGGTCAGCCTGTCACGGTAGCAGTAGGGATCGTTGATCTTGAGCATGGCTTCCCATTCGGGCGTGCCCAGCCAATCCATGATGCCCGCCTTCACATAGTCATTAATCGCGGGCGCCCATAATCCGTAGACCTCATAATGATGCACAAAGGAGGGGGTGAGATTGAGCAGGTCGATGACGATAGGCACACAGGCGATGACGCGCTTGTCCACAGCAGCGGTGGTCCATGTGGTCCAGCCCCGTTTCGATGCGCCGGTCACGACAAAGCTGTCGACTTCTACAGCGCCGCCTTCGTCGGAGGCACAGAATTCTTGGATGGCGTCCATGGCGCGTACAACACTCTTGGTCATGGGCAGACGCGTAATCCATTCAGGATCGCCGCTCTCCATATACTGCGCCCAGTTGAGCGCAATGATGGCATCTTCGGAACGGCGCTTGCCGTCTTCGGCAAAAACGAGCGGTTGATTGGGCACCTGATGAATGGTTGCCGCTACCGTGTTGGTTTCTCTGACGAAACGGCGCAGGTTCGCATCAGCGCCCCGGGGCATGGATCTGCCGTTGCTGCCGCCGCCGATGAGGAGGAGAGCGGATTTGTGGGCGGGCTTATCGGGCACAATAATCTCAAGCCAATGTTCCCATTCGGTGCGGTCCACTTTGTCGGGGGTCAGCCAGGTTTGCGAGATGAGGTGGAGCACGTAGCCTGTCCAGCCCTTGCCTTCATGGGTCTCCTTCAGTTCAAAGCGGTAGGCAGGATCGGGCGCTGCCACATAGGCATCGAGGGGCGTATACTGCTCTTCGGTGACGCGCATATTATTCGTGCCGGCGACAAGCGGCATGGAGATCAACAAAAGGGCAAGGCTTAAAAGAATAGGGATAAAGCGCAGGGATCGATACATCATGATTTCTCCTTATATATGAATGATGTGGGGTTGCACGGGGCGGCAGTGGATGCCGCGCGTAAAAAAAGGAAATCCCGGGAGCGGGTTACTCCCGGGATTAGGACTATAGGTAGAGACAAAGAGGTTTCAAAGACTTATATTTATTCTGCGGCATCGTCACTCTGTGCGGCAGGCACATCGGCTACGTCAGGCACATTCGCGGGGGGCCGTTGGACAGCTTGCGTTTTCGGGGTGATACCACGTAAGCGCGGCTGATACAGATTAAAGGGAATCTTCACTTCGGGGCTGTTAGGCAGATTGGTTTTCAAAGTTACAAACTGATCTTCAAGCGCATCGGTTTTCGGCATGTTGGACAGGCGCAGACGATAGGCGTTGGGGCCTGCCTCAATGAGTTCAGATTGGATATCGTCGAGGGGAACAATCACTTCTTCAATCTTGAATTCAGCACTCCGTCCACCGGTGATGCTGAGGGTCTGCTGTTCCACTTCCGTTGGATCTTCGCTGATGCGTATGTTCACGACAGGCGGCGCGATCTGCAGCGCGCCGACGACTTGGAGGCTAACGGGCAGCCACAACACGGCGCGTTCGGCGGAGTCGGTGCGGATCACGAAGCGGCCGTTATGATTGCCTTCGGGCAGGTTGGCATCGGTCTTCATGCTCAATTCCCATTTGCGTCCGGGTTCCACTTCTTTGATCTCGTGGGTGATGAAATCGATGCCGTCAAGCTCGACAGAAATCACTTTGAAGGTAATTTCAGGTTTGTTGGATTGGATGATCACGGTCTTTTCCCGCGGGTTATCTTCTTCGATACGGCCTAATTGAACCGCCATGGGATGAATGGAAATGGATGCGACGGCTTCGCCGGTGATGCGCAGCTGCAAGGTCGGCGTTTCGGGATCGTTGGAAGTAACGGTGATCGCTTTGGTCTGTTGACCTTGGCGGCCTCTCAGATTCAAGGCGGCTTGCAGCGCCACTTCTTCGCCGGGCTCAATATTCTTTTTCGGGAGGTCAGTGGTCGTGCAGCCGCAGGATGCGCGCACATTTTCAATGTTCAATACAGCGGAACCGGCGTTGCGCAAAATGAACTCACAATTGATGGTCTCTGAATTGTCGGATTGACCAAAATTGTATTCGGGACGATCCACGACAATTTTCGGTTTGCCGTCGGCGACAGGCTCAGCCGCCGCTTCGGGTTCGGCTGCAGGTGCAGCTTCAGCAGGCGCAGCTTCAGCAGGCGCAGCTTCAGCAGGCGCAGCAGCGGCAGGTGCGGACCCTTCTTCAGCAGGAGCCGCTTCGGCAGCGGCAGGTGCGGGCGCTTCTTCGGCAGGCGCGGCTTCCGGAGCCGGTGCGGCAGCTTTCTCAGTAGGCGCAGGTTGATCGGCGGCGGGCGTCGGTGTCTTAGCTGATTGTCCGCAGCCTACGGCTACCAGTACACAGACCAGCAGGGTCATTACTAGATAAAACTTTTTCATGGAACACCCTTTCTATGGCATTTCTTAGTTCATGGAATCGGGGGCTTGCAAGAACGATCCGTATGGATGCAAAACCTTGAATTAAAACAACAGGACTCGTTATTTATTCCTTTTGATTAGGCATTATACAAAAATAAAAATAAAGACATCAACGCTTTTTTCTGACATCGCCTGTGAGACAGACGACCCACAGCGCAGGTGAGTTTAATCTGCTGCAGCCGCAAAGCGACTGATACACACACGGAAGGGGCGCAACAGGCACAGTTCAACCCACCCATGCTGCTATTGATAACGTATTCCAATGAGATTTTTGGGACAAGATATAAAAAATTTATTTATAGAGATGTACAGCAAGGCGGTCTTGCTCCAATTGTTTCGCCGCTTTTTCCATCTCTTGTGCCTTTGCAAGGCAGCGGGCAGCATACTCGGCTTGCTCCTCTTTCTCGGCATAAGCGGCGAGACGTTCCATGGCGGTCTTGTACATATAGCGATGCTGGGGCGTGATGGGGCTGAGGGCAAGGGCAAAGTCGTATTCTGCCACAATCTTACGGGCAGTCTCCTCCACATCTGCATGATCCTCCTGTTCCATGTGCCAGAGCCACGCATTGGCGCGGAAACAGCGAAGATCAGCGTTGGTCGGATTGCGCTGCACGTAGATGTCCGACCAATTCATAAACGCATCTGTCCATTCATCCCAATGATCCGCATATCGCGGTCCGCCTGTGGTGCTGACGTAGAGTTCGTACCATCGTGCAATATAGAGGGCTAGCAAGGGTGAATAGGGAAAGCGTCGATCCTGTTCTTCCAATTCCTTCACCCAGCGCATGCAGGCATCTAGAGCTCTGTTTCGTATCATCCAAGGGCGCACAACGGTCATCAGCGCGTTGGCAGGTATCTCCTCCTGCGGCTCCAGCTTTACAAAGCGGCCCACCTGATTGGGGTCGGGCCGATAAAATAAACAGCCTTCTTTGAACTGCTCCACATCGGGGAGTACCGCAAGGGCATTCGCCAAGGGGATGCGCGGCAGTTCCACATTCTTCTCGCCGTGCTTCAGTTTCATTCCGTAGCCGGCGACTTGGTGGAAGAAAAAGAGGGATGATTCCATGCGCCGGGACAGATCATTGTCGGCGGAAATATTAATCAGCCGGAGGCGGTTGAGGGTCACTTGTTGGAGATAGAGGGATAGGCTGGCTAGGAGTGACGCGGCGATGGCGGCACCTGTGATGAGGGCGCTAAGCCAAAAGACCGCGCCGCGTCGGGGCGCATCCTGAGCCGGGTCGTAGCTCTCCTCTTCGGTGTCCGTCTGCTGCGCAGGGCGCGTCTGCGCCGCTATGCCTAAAAACAAACCTGCCCAAACCATGCCGAACATGGCCAAGGAAGGGTGGCTGAAATTGATGTCTACAAAACTGTGGAGCGCGAAGGCGACGAGTCCGGTGTAGATACCTAAGAGCAGGCATTTTTGGTGTCTTTCCTCTTCTCGGAGGATGCGCAGCGCGCCGCTGATGAGTATCCACAGCCAAAAAATGAGGAAGCAGAGTCCGCCCACGAAGCCCGTTTCGGCAAAGGCTTGCAGGAATCCGTTGTGCCCTTCACGGACGTCGCCGGCACCGATGTATTGGTAACGGGGATAGGCAATGGAAAAATTACCGAGGCCTATGCCCGTGAGCAAATGGTGGCGGGCAATGGATAAGGTGACCCGCCAATAGCCCAAGCGCAGCTTGAAGGAGGCGGGGTCGGCAAGATCGCCCATGGACAGGGTGATGCCTTCTTCGCGCACTTGTGAGCCCCGAGGGGCGGTGCTTCTCGGCGCAGCTTTCGTCGGTGCAGCTTTCATCGGCGCCCCTTGCGTTTGGGCAGCAGATGCAGGCGCCGTTGGCTGTGCCCATGAATCTCGGGCGGTGAAGAGATCCGCCGCAGCGAGACTAATGAGGATAAGGGCGCTGAGTAAAAGGATAAGAAGTACAGCTTTTTTTGGGCGCAGCGTGATACCCAAGCGGAATGCGATGGGCGCGCCGAGAAAATAGAGCAAAGCCGCCCAGACCATGGCGAGGATAAAGGCGGCAAGGGCTCCTCGGGAATAGGTGATCCATAAGGTGTACAGGAGCATAAGCGCGAGGATAGGAACGACGAAAGTGCGGAGTATAATCCACGTGTTGACGATGCCGCGGCGCAAGAGCAGATAAAGGATCAACGCACCGCCGGAGACGCTGCCCGCTAAGGCAAGGCTGTGGAGGGGAACGGCGTTAAAATACCAAGGCCGCGCCAAAGAAGTATCTCGGTATTCGATGGGGAAATAGACAACGAACTGAATGAAGAGGAAGAGCGCAAAGCCCGCCGTTAGGGCAAGGGCGATGGCGATATTCCGTTCGCGGCGGCCGCCCTCGTCGGGCAGGAGCAACGCCTTTTGCTGAAGCCGTTCCTTGAAACGCCGGAGATAGGGCAGACTCATGATGAGAAGGAAAGGTGTGCCCAACAAAAGGTAGGCAGCCAATGCGTTGGGGAAAAGCATGGAGCCGAAGGCGCGGTTCACCATGAAACGGCGTGCCATTTCCGCAGAAATCACGTCTGTTTTGAAATATTGGCGCAAAATGGCGGGATCCTGTACCAAGCGCCGCAAGTGGGGCAGCAGAAATTCAAAATGGAGGATGGCAAAGAGCGCCTGCATGGACAAGGCGACTAGGAAAATGGTGAGCAGGAAACGGGAGGCGTGTTTGTCCATGCACAGATTGATACAGAGCAAAAAGAGGAGCCCGTAGGCAAGCCACAGCCAGAGTTGTTGGTAGGTGTTGAAGGGCTGCAAAGATGCGGGCGTCGTGATGAGCACCCAATTCAAGAAGACAGCAAATAAGAGGGCGGGCACGGGCAGATAGAGCCGATCTTTTTTCTTGAATACGCGGAGCAGCCATTGTCCCCAGAGCAAATAAATACACCAGGTGAAATACATGTTGTCGAGGAAATAGGTGTATCCGTCGAGCCAGGAACGGCCGAGAAGCAACAGGGCAACGCCTAAGACGGGATGCACCGCGCCGAGGAGCGCCACCGATCCCATACCCCAGAGGACGGTGGCGATGTCGGTGTTGGAACGGTTGACGATGTGGGGATCGGCAGAGCCCAGAAGCTTGGCTAAGAGAAGCTTGACAGCGGTGAGCCCGTCCAATGCAGCGGCGCCAAAGAGCATGGCTGCCAAGACGAGGGATGCGCCGACCATGAAAAAGAGCAGCCGCCGCGATCCGAACAGGTCGATCCACCGTTGAGGCTCTTCGAGGGATCTATCCTCGGCGATGGGTTCGGGAATTGCCGTGCCCGGGACAGGGCGGGTTTTGCGCGATGTCCGGGTTTGTTTTTTTGCCATGCCTTACTTGGCTCCATTATTTTTGTTGGCGTTCATCAGTAAGACGATCATCAGAAATATGCCGGCTGCCTGAGCGAGGGCGATGACTGTACCTGGGCCGTCCAGCTTGGGCAGCAGCGCGCCGTTGAGCCCGACCAATGCCGCGACCATGAAAATGAAATAGACCGCCATGGATGGGCGCATTCCCACCTCTACGAGACGATGGGAAAAATGTCGCTTGTCTCCCAGCATAATGGAATCTCCGTTGCGCCAGCGAATGTAGATGACACTAAGTGTATCAAACAGAGGTACGCTGAGCGCCATGAGAGGCGCAACAATGGAAACACGGGGACTGACTCCTTCGAGATGGAAGGTGCCGAGGATAGCGACGGTGGCGAGGAAATAGCCGCTGAACATGGCTCCGGAATCGCCCATAAATATGCGGGCAGGCGGTAAATTAAAGAAAAGGAAACCGCCCATGGCTCCGGCAAAAATGACGAGGAGCAGGCGGATGATAAAATGAATGTTGTAGGGCTGTACGCAGAGGAAGAAGGTGGCAGCGGCAATGATGGACACGCCGCCGCAGAGCCCATCCATATTGTCGAGGAGGTTCATGCTGTTCATGATCAATACAAGCCAAAAGACGGTGATGACGGAGGAACTGAAGGCGTCTTCGAAGATAAAAGCGCGGATGCGCAGATTAAAAGAGACGAGAATCAGGGCGATGCCGATCTGACCGGCGAGCTTCATCCACGGCGTGAGCACGCGCAAATCATCGACGATGCCCAAGAGAAAGATAAGGGTACCGGCGATGAAAATGGCAGAGAGTTTCATGCCGCCGTCTTCACCCAAGACACTGAAGAGATTCTCGTCCAGCCATTCGGGGCCGAAGGGCCGCAAAACAAAGAGCAAGAGCAGATGGACAATGATGACGCCGTGGAAGGTGAGGAAAATTGCGACGCCGCCCAATAGAGGGATGGGCTCACGGTGACTTTTCCTGCCCACGGGATGGTCGAGGATACGCAGCCGAAGAGACACGCGTCTCATGACCGCAGTGAGGATCACGGACGCGAGAAAGGATAAGGCCAATAAATAGGCAAACAGCAGATAATGACATGGAAGCATGGATAATAAGCCCTTGGTTATTCCTTTCGTTTCATGGGTCCCTCAAGCGCTGCGTGCAGCGAGTACCTCCTCATAAATTTCAAATTCCTGACGTGCCAGTTTTTCCGCGCTGAACTGTGTCTGTACCCGTTCCCGGGCGTAGGCGCCCATGGCAGCACGGCGGGGCGCATCACGAAGCAGCGTGTTGAGAGCATCCGCTAAGGCGTCGGCATCTTTGGGCGCTACGTTCAAGCCCGTCTTGCCGTCTTCGTTCACAAAGGTGACGCCCGTATCCAAGCGTGTGGCGACGACGGGACGAGCGCAGGCGTGCGCCTCCAACATCGATAAACCGAAGGCTTCGCTCCGTTCGCTGGACGGGAAAGCGGCAACGGCGCAGCCGTGCAGGTGTGCGACGAGCGCATCATGACAGAGATAGCCGGGAAAAAAGATCTTGACACCACACTCGACGGCAAGAGCGATAAGCGATTCCCGTTCGGGACCGTCGCCTGCGATGACGACGGGAGCATCTATCTTTTTCGCAGCACGCACAAGCCACTGCAGCCCTTTGTAATAGCGATGGACGCCGCAGAAAAAGACGTAGGGCGCGCCGTATTGCTGTTGAAGGGCGGCGGCAGCGGCGGGATCTTCCAGGACGTAATCTTCCGCAACGATGCCCAGCGGTACGACACGGCATTTCTCGGAAAAGTGCTGCAAGAGTGATGAGCTCGCTACGTATTGGGGCGAAGTGGCGAGAATGAGATCCGCTTTGGAAAGGAAACGGCGCTGGAAGGGCGCGTAAAAACGCAGGGCGGCCGCTTGGCGAACCACGTCGCTTTGGTAGCGCACGATTAGGGCGCCGCGCGGACGGCCAAGGAGCCAACCCAGCTCGGCGGTGGGGTTGGGACAATGGACAACCATGAGATCGGCATCGCTGCGGCGCATCGCCCACGGGAAGGCAGGCGAGAAAGGCGCACTTTGAAAACGGCCCCATTCACCGACGGCGGTGACGGTGACGCCTTCATGATCGTGTCGCGTTGTTTTCAGGCGGCGGGAACATACCAATGCCTCTACGGAAGCCCACTGCTTTTGATAACGACACAATAAGGCGATGTGGCGCTCCATTCCTCCGTGCACCGGGGGGCAGAAGTCCTTGTAAACGTGCACAATTTTCACAGGCTTATCCAGTGTCAGCCATTGTACCAATGGGAGGGCGCCCACAGCAATGGGCCCGCCGCAGCGGCATTATACAATGACCATGACCGCTTCCGGCAAGCCCATCATTCGACGACATGGCGTCTTAAAACATCATTTCGTAGTGATATACGCCTTCACGCAAATTGGTGGTAATACTTAATCCTGAGTGATTGAACAAACGCTGCATCGCCTTGTTTTCGTCGAGTACTTCTGCCGTAAACCCTGCGATACCATGGCTCTTGGCAATCTTGCATAGATGCTTGAAGAGGAAAGAACCGATACGCCGGTTTTGATATTTATCGGCAACGACGAAGGCGACTTCGGCGCGGTTTGTCCGTGAATCGAGATAATAACCGCCTAAGGCGACGATTAGATCACCGTTCGCTTCGGGTAGGGTCGCTACAAAGGACACTTCCGTGCGGTGGTCAATGTAAATGAACTGTTTTACCTGCTTGGGGGGAACCCATTTCATACGGGACATGAAGCGCGTATAAATGGATTGCTGCGACAAGGAGTGAAAGAGATCGCGCATGTGCGGTTCATCGGTGGGATGGATGGGCCGCACGGTGAGCTGCGTGCCGTCGTGCATGAGCATGGTGGTACGCATTTCTTTGGGACCCACAGCGATCTTTTTGCTGTACTCAGACATCTCAGCGCGCACATAATGCAGCGCGATAGCGTCTTTGAGCAGCTTTTCGCGGTAATCGGGATGGGCAATGCTTATCAGCGCGAGCGCCCGTTCCTGGATGCTCTTGCCGTGCAGATAGGCGGCACCGTGTTCCGTGACCACATAATGCACGTCGCCGCGGGTGGTGACAACACCGGCGCCGGGCGTGAGAGAGCTGACAATACGCGATTTGCCTTCGGCAGTGGTGCTGTATAGGGCAATAATGGCTTTTCCGTCTTCGGAGCCTGCCGCGCCGCGGATGAAATCTACCTGTCCGCCGATGCCGGAATAGAACTGGTTGCCAATGGAATCGGCACAGACCTGTCCGGTCAAGTCAACTTCGATCGCCACATTAACGGCGACCATCTTATTCTGACGGGAAATAGTGAAGGGATCGTTCACATATTCGGTGGGGTTAAAAGAGAAGAGCGGATTGTTGTCCACATAGTCATAGAGTTTTTGGGAACCCATGACAAAACTCGCCACGACCTTGCCTCGATCCAAGGATTTTTTCTTTCCAGTGACCACACCCGAATCGATTAATTCAATAATGGAATCGGTGAGCATCTCACTGTGGATACCCAAGTCTTTTTTGTCTTTGAGGAAAGGCGCAACTGCTTGAGGAACTCTGCCGATACCAAGCTGCACCGTGGAGCCGTCTTCAATCAAACCTGCCAAGGTCTCGCCGATTTCACGGGTACCGGGGCGCGGCGCGGGCGTCTCGTTTTCGAGGATGGGCGTGTCTACAGGCACGAGATAGTCAATGTCGTAGACGTGGATCATGGAGTTGCCGAGGGTACGCGGCATTTGCGGGTTCACTTGGGCAATGACGAGACCGGCATTTTCTGCGGCGCTCTTCACGATGTCCACCGACACACCCAAACTGCACATGCCGTTCTCATCGGGCGGCGTTACGTGGATCAACGCCACGTCAAGGGTCAGCCGCCCAGATTTGAAGAGGCGGGGAATGTCGGACAGGAAAATAGGCGTATAAGAGCCAAAGCCTTCCTGAATGATTTCACGGACATTATGGGAAATAAAAAAGCTGTTGACGGGAAAGCAACTGGACAGCTCCTTGGTCGCATAGGGCGCATCGCCGCGGGTAAGCAATTGAACGATTTCAATATCAGTCAATTCCTTAGAGCGGGCAACCAATGCCTTGATTAACTCAAGGGGCGTGGCACAACCTGTACCGAGAAACACACGTTCGCCCGGAACAATGCGGGCAACGGCCTGGGACGCCGTTACCACCATCTCCGAATACTCTTCTTGCCAGTTGGGATTGTAACTAAGTTTTTTTTCTGACATCTCGTTATACTCCGGAAAGAATCATGCGGGCATCGGCGACAACGGGTTCTGTGCCTACTTCTCCGACGATAAAGGGGTTGATATCCATTTCTTCGATTTGGGGGAAATCTGTCACTAATTGGCTGATGCGCTGCAAGGCACCGGCGATGGCGTCCAAGTCGACGCCGGCTTGCCCGCGTGCGCCGCGCAGCAAGGCGTAGGAGCGCGTGCTCGCGAGCATCTGCATGGCTTCTTCATGGGTCAGTGGCGCGAGATAAAAGCTCACGTCTTTCATGACTTCCACGAAAATGCCGCCGAGACCGAACATGAGCATAGGTCCAAATTGAGGATCGCGGTGCATGCCCAAAATAACTTCACGGCCCGGTTTGCTCATCTGTTCCACATAGACGCCGCGCAAGGGCGCATCAGGAACTGCACGGCCAATACGAAGCACCATCAGATCGAAGGCATCCCGTACTTCCGACGCCTTGGAAAGGTTCAACTTCACACCGCCCATATCAGATTTATGCAAAATGTCGGGGGACACGATTTTCATGGCGACGGGATAGCCGATGCGGTCGGCAATGAACACCGCTTCGTCGCTGTTACGCGCCAGCTGACCCGGCAACACGTTGAAGTCATAGGCGAGCAAAATTTCTTTGGCTTCCACTTCGCCCATTTCTGTACGCCGTGAGCGGGCTTGACGTACCAAAACACGTTCTACTCGGTGACGGTTGACGGGGAAACGGGTGACAACACGCGGCGGACGGTGGAGCCATGCCGCATATTCGACCATATCCTTCAGCGCGTTTACCGCACGTTCGGGAGAAGGATATTCGGGCACGTTGGCGTCCACAAATAATTTGCGTGCGCTCACCACTTGTGAGCCGCCCATGAAGCACGTCAACACAGGCTTTATGCCGTCTGCTTCAGCGATAATCGCCTCAGCTGCCGCATCCGGATTGGACATGGCTTGAGGCGTCATAATAACAATAATACCGTTGACCTTGGGATCCTTCAGAACCTCTTTGAGCGCCATGGCATAGCGCGTGGAATCAGCATCACCCAACACGTCAATGGGGTTGGCGACGCTTGCCGCTGCAGGGAGCTGCGCTTTAATAGACTCAGCGATTTCCGCTGTGATAGGGCTGATGTTCATCTCCAAGTTTTCGATGGCGTCTGCCGCCATGATACCGGGACCGCCGGCGTTGGTAATGACAGCGACACGATCACCCTTGGGCAGGGGCTGCATGGCAAAGGCGGTGGCAGAATCGAAGAGCGCCTCGAAATTGTCGGCGCGAATGATGCCGGCCCGTTTGAATGCCGCGCCATAGGCGATATCTGCACCTGCGAGGCTGCCCGTGTGGGAAGATGCCGCTTTCCCACCGGCTTCGGTGGTGCCCGCCTTCAAGATCACGACGGGTTTCTTCGCACAAACTTCTTCAGCGACACGGATAAATTCAGGGCCCTGATCAATACTTTCAAGATAGGCGACAATGACTTTGGTCTGTTCGTCGTCGGCAAGGGCTTGCAGTAAATCAGTTTCGGAAACATCCGCCTTGTTGCCGATGCTGAGCAATTTAGCGAGACCGATGCCACGGCCTTCCGCCCAGTCAAGGATGGCGGTGCAAAGAGCGCCCGATTGAGAAATAACGGAGATGCCGCCGAGTTTGGGCATTTGAGCGGCAAAGGAGGCGTTCATTTTATTTTCGGTATTGATCAAGCCCAAGCAGTTGGGCCCGAGAATACGGATATTATGCTTGCGCGCGAAGGCCGCCATTTCCTTTTCTTTTTCCGCCCCTTCCTTGCCCACTTCTTTAAAGCCGGCCGTGATCACGGTGCAGGCTTTCGCCCGAACCGCCGCCGCGCTTTCCAAGGCGGACATGACCGCCTTGGCAGGAACCACGATCACACAATGATCGACATCTTGGTTCGCTTCGCGCACATCGGCATAACAGGGCAGTCCCATAATCTCATCCACAGTGGGATTGACGGGAATAATTTTGCCCTCGTAACCGGCAGAAACTAAATTGGAAAGGATGGCATAGCCTACTTTTCCGGGACTACGAGACGCGCCAATAACAGCTATTGACTTGGGGTACAATAATCCTTCAAGCATTGTTGAAAAACCCTTTGCTTTGACGTTGCGACAAATCCTCTTGATAACGCTCCCAAATCTGTTGGGATGCAGACAGAAGCAAGACCGGAGTGGTCATGAGGGGATAGGATGCTTGCACATCCTAATACTACGATACCATGTTAAGCCCTTTAATTTCCAGTCATTGCATTATTCGAATATTACAGCATATCATTTTAAGGCAGAGAGCCGAGGTTTAAACACTGCACGACGCGACTGCGCCAAGTGCGAATCACCATGGCCGGCAAGCCTTTAAAGACGAATGGGCAGCCCGCCGGTTTACAGCACAAAGCGCTGCAGCGTCGTTTTTTCAGCGCCGTGTCCTAAAGACTTTAAGGGCGGCGGCGACACGGCACACAAGGAGCTTTCCCCAAGGCGCCGCAAAAATTACGCGTCTCGATCGCAGGGCTTAGGAACCCACCTGAATGGCAGGCACGATGGGCGGAATATCATTATCAAATTCGATACGGAGCCCTGCCTCCATGGCGCATTCCATCACGGCATTGATCGTATCGACGGGCGCGCTGGGATGCTTGCGGATGACGACGGTAACACGCTGTTTATCTTTCGCATCGAAAAAGCGTTCTTTGAGTTCCTCGACCGTTACGATTTCGCCGTCCGAGAACAAAGCGCCGCTTTGCCCGATGGATACACCAATTTCATCTTTGTTGTCATTAACCGATGTTTTTAAGCGATCCAAAGGCTTTTTCTGCATGCGGCGGCGCGCATCGGAAAGCTCTTGATCGACATGGGCAATTTGCGCTGATTCGGGCATGGTGCTTTCATCGACAATGGTCGTGGTGATGAAAATAAGGAGTGCCGCATTTTTCGAGGAACGCTTGGGATTATTAAAGAGTTTTCCTACAAGCGGTATATCGCCGAGGATAGGCGTTCTGGACGTAGAATGACCGGCGCGGTCACGACGTAATCCGCCGAGCACAATCGTATCGCCGGAATTGACGCGCACTTGCGTATCCGCCTGGCGAATAGTCTTTTCCGGAACCGAACGGGTCAGGTCGTCGACCACCACATTCTTGTCCGTATAGGTACTGTCTTCTGCGCTGATATCCAAGAGGATATTGTCATCCGCAGTAATCCTGGGCAATACGGAAAGGATGGTGCCCACATCGATAAACTCAACGCGGCTGTTACCCGAATTATAACGTCGGTAGTTATCATCGTTCACGTTTGAACCGGCATAGCCGCCGTAATAGCCGCCATAACCGTAGCCCGTAGAGGATACATAGGGCACCTTGGTCGCATTTTCAAAGACCGCCTCTTCCCCATCCTGTACCGTTACACGGGGCGAAGAGAGTACAGTCGCTTTTTCTTGGCGGTCTAGATAGTCCAAGGTCACCGCAATGTTCCGCCCCATATAGCGATCGATGACGGTCTGACCGTTGATGTCTTTGAGCAAGGGCCGGGTAATGGCGCCCGATTCGTTCAATTGTAATGCGCCATAACGCGGCACTGCATAGGGCACACCGCCGCCGCCGGCGATTTGACCGGAGCCCGACGCTTCAGCAACACCGGTCGAACCGCTGCCGTCGTGGATGGCAAAGGGTGAGCCGCCCACATTGGAGAAGGCAGACCAGTTTACATTGAAGGCACGCTCCACATCGGTGCTCACTTCCACGATGTGCGCCTCGATCAGCACCTGGCGCCGCTTGATATCCCACTCTTGGATGAGTTTATCAATTTCATCAAGACGCGAGGGTAAGCCGCTGACGGTGAGCTGATGCACTTCGTCCTGAACAATGATCTGACCCATTTCGCCGGGAATATAGGCTTCGATTTGGTCGGCGATAAAATCGAGGTCCGCGTACTTGACGATCCACGTACGCGTGTCCAGCTGACGATCCAGGGTTTCGATAACTTTCGTGATATTTTCAAGGCGTGTGGGCAGATCCGTAACCATGACGGTGTTAAACCTCGGATCCACCTGAATCATGCCCCGTTCAGTCAACAGCGATTCGATGCTGTCTACCACATCTTCCGCACTGACATGGACAATTTCAAATGTTTTCGATTCTACAGGCTGATCCAAGCGGGCGACTGCCTCGCGCATCTGGTCGAGAATGGCGGGCGAATCCCAAACAAAGATTTGACCGGTACGCACGTCGGAAAGTACGCTGCCGCTGCCCGATAAAAAGGTGCTGAGCATGGCTTCAATATCAGCGACTTCGGCATACTTAATGGTGAATTCCGTTTTCTTGAGGGGTACATCCATATCCTTGATAAGCCGTGTCATCTCTTCAATATTGTCTTCTGTGTCCCAAACATAAATATTGTTGGTTCGCGGATCGGTGATGATTTTTCCCGACGAAGACGACAAGGTATTGACCAACGATTCCATATAACCAATATCGGCATTGGTAATGTGAAACTCGTGGGGCTTCACTTTGCCAAACTGTTCTATAAGATATTCGTCACGGGTCATGACCTGCAGAAACTGATTTTCTTCGTCATATTCATAGTAAACCTTGTTGAATTTCAACACTTCCAAGGCCTGCTTCGGCGACACATCATAAATCCAAAACCGCAGTTCAATGCCCTGTAATTGGGGAGAGACTAAAATATTCCAGTTCGTGGCAAGGTTAATGGCCGTGAGAAATTCATCAAGGGGCATGGGCCCTTCTAGGGTAAGCTTTTCCCCATCTTCAGGCACCGGTTTGTAGCCGGGCTCACGCTTTAAGATCGGTTCAAATCCACCGGCACCGCTACTGGATATGGCGCTGACCCCGCCTCTGCTGTAGGCTCCACCGCCGCCGCCCAAAGAAGGAGCGCCCGAGGCTCCTACCGCACTGCCGCCGCCGCCGTGGGCACTGCCGCCTACGACACGAGGACCGCCGCCGGAATCTCTGGGTGTGGGCGGTTCTTTGCCCGGGCCGCCGTCAGCCGCCGCCCGTTGTGCCGCACTGCCGCCTGCTGTTGACGGTGTGGACACGCCGCTTGAACCCGTTCGGGTGCCGCCCGCTGTGGTTCCGCCTGTGGTGCCTGTGGTGCCTGTGCCTGTAGCGCCGCCTGTTGTTGTGCCTGTGCTCGCGCCGCGTCGTGACGAAGTACCCGATGATTGAGAACGGTCAATGCGTCTGGAAGAGCTGCCGTCATCACCATCCCAAGGAATGCCCGACGAAGGGGACGGCCGCACCCGAGGACTGGAGGTCGAGGGCGTATCTTGCGGCGAAGTGGGCGTTTGCCCTTGCGCCACGGCCGAAATGGCAGCAACACATGAAAATATGGATAGCAATATAACGGTTATTGGCCGCGTTAAAAACACAGTCATGTCTTGCCTTTCGCTTCGACTTAAAAATAAATAGATACTCAAAGATTCCGTGTCCGCCCCTTACCCAAACTTTAGCGGCACAGATTGCTGTGTCCATTAGTATACAATAAAAATCCGTGATAAAACAGAAGATGCCGCGCTGTTTATTGGCGCGTCATGGTGTAGGAAATATTTTCCTTTTTTTCAGTCCAATACAAATTAAAGGTCACCTCCGTATTGCTGATATCTTTTATTTCAACTCCATTGATCGAGTCGCCCACACCTTTGAACTCGCCCCGAGGCGCCGTGGGCGTGATGAACTTTACTTTATCCCCCACTTTCTGGCGCGTGGCCTTGACATTGCTCAACATTTGCGCCACATCAGGCCGTTGGGGCGGAGGAGGCGGAGGAGGAGGAGGAGGAGGAGGCGGCGGAATCAATTCGGTCCACACCGACTTTTTGCCGAGGATGCTGTTGTTCCACTCATCGAACTGCCATTCAAAGGCATCTTCCTGCTCTTCCATAGGT
>JAAYJI010000002.1 GCA_012523015.1 Candidatus Hydrogenedentota bacterium | reverse complement strand
GTCGGCACGGCGACCAACTGCATCCTCTGGGGCAATTCTCCAAATGACGTGTTCGAACTCCCAAATGCCGCATACCAAACAAGCGTGAGCTATTCCTGTCTTAGCACTGCCTATGACGGAACGGGCAATATTGTCGGCAATCCCGACTTTGTAAATCCCTCGGCGGGAGATTTCCGTCTGCGCTCCACTTCGCCCTGCATAAATACGGGCACCTCCGACGGTGCGCCCGCTGCGGATATACTGGGCCGCAGTCGTCCCCAAGGCGCGGTACTAGACATGGGAGCCTATGAGCATATTCCTCAAGACGATAATGACGCCGTTGAACCGCCGGTACTACTACGGGTCGACTGCGCCTCCGCCGCTGTCAATCCGGACGGGCTGAGTTGGGCGACTGCCTACCCCACCCTCCAGGCGGCGGCGGACAAGACGGGATACGGAGGCGAAATCTGGGTCGCCAAGGGTATTTACACCTCCGCTTCCGGAGATAATGTGGTCCGATTAAATACGGGAACCGTCATGCTGGGCGGTTTTGCAGGTACGGAAAGCGATCGCGACCAACGTAATTGGAAAACCAACCCCACTGTCATTGACGGTGAGGGAGAACGGCGCTGTGTGACTTCAAACAGCGGTTGCTTCATAGACGGCTTCACCTTGCAAAATGGAAAGGCTGAATCCGGCGGCGGGATGTCTTCCGGCACGGCGGCCAACTGTACCTTCACCGGCAATACGGCTGTCTATGGCGGCGGAATGTATGAGGGCATGGCGATCCACTGTAGCTTCAGTGACAATACGGCCACCACTGGCGGCGGGATGTATGAAGGCACGGCGACCAACTGTAGCTTCACCGGCAATAAGGCTGAGGGCGGCGGCGGCGGCGGGATGTGTGACGGCACGGCGACCAACTGTACCTTCACCGGCAATAGGGCCTCCTCCGGCGGCGGGATGCTTGACGGCACGGCGACCAACTGCATCCTCTGGGGTAATTATCCAAATGACGCAGACGAAACAAGCGTGAGCTATTCTTGTCTTAGCACTGCTTATGACGGATCGGGGAATATTGTCGGCGATCCCGACTTTGTAAATCCCTCGGCGGGCGATTACAGCCTGCGCTCCACTTCGCCCTGCATTGATGTGGGCACATCTGACGGAGAAGATATTCCATCAACGGATATTGATGGAGTGCCTCGACCCCAAGAAGCAGGTATCGATATGGGCGCCTATGAATATTACAGCCCTGTATCTGTGCCTGACGTGGCGGGTAAAGTCCTAGCGGATGCAAAAAGCTCGATCAAGGATGCCGGATTGGTTGTTGGCGAGGTAGACGGGCAGCACAACAACATGGTTACTGCTGGTAGCGTTATTATCCAAGACCCGGCGGCAGGCGCTGGCGTCTATAGGGGCCGCCCTGTTGATCTGATTATATCTTTAGGGCCTGAACTATTTTGAGTCTTTTTCGATTTAGCAGACAAAGGCACACGGACAGGCGGCGGTGAGTCCGGAGATGTGGATGAGAACGCCGGTTCTCAACTCTGTTTCTAGGCTCGCTTTTCCACGTCATTCTGAACGCAGCGAAGAATCCGGTGGCGGCGGAGGCGGCGCGGTCATTAATCCAAGGCCGTGCTCCTGGGCTCCGCAACACCCCGCCCGCACGCTTCGACGCAACGCCTGTATGTGCGAGATTTATCGCGCCCAAGACCCTCCGCCACCGCTTCATTGCAAACTCAAGGTTTCTTTGGCGTCCAACGTGGCTACTCAATCCAGCGCGCTTAACGCAGCGTCTTAGCGATACAACACCTCGGACGCGATAAATCGCGCCCCTACACCGGAAGGCTTTGTGCGTCTCCTGTCCATCGCGTCCATCGCATCCATCGTGTCCATCCGGTCCATCCGGTCCATCCTGTCCATCGCGTCCATTAGAAGGAAACATCTCCGCCCGCAACGCACAGGATCACCAACCCTCTTACCCAACTAGCACACACTGATTTTTAATCCTGTTTCTAGGCTCGCTTTCCCACTTCATTACAGAACTCCTGCCGAAGTCTTTTTTCAGGAAAGGGTTGCAATTCGGGTTTGAACCTGCGGTGTCTGATTTTTTCAGCGTCTTTTCTTTGATCAACGCCCCTGCTTTTTGAGGGGCGATAAACGAAGCAGAGTGCGTTAAAAATCAATTGTCTTAATTCTTGGGCTTGTGTTAGTATGCTTTTGAATGAGCTGCAAAAAAAGACCCCGGCCTGTTTTTATTTCGTTAGGAAAGGGAAAGCAAAATGACTCGTAACCGTAAAAAGTTGAACACTTCATTGACGCGCCGCGGATGGCTCCATCTGGCGTCAGGTCTGGTGGCGGGAAGCGCACTTGCCGGCGAATTTCCCATGATCACACGGCCCCGTGCCACCTCAGGTGATACGGTCGTAGAGCCGGATTGGGAAGAAAAGCTCAGCGTTACCGTGGGCGCGGCAAATGCCGACATTATCGGAGAAACGGATAAAGCACTCCAAGCGGCAGCGGAATATGTGGCACGCCAAGGCGGCGGCACGGTGAAAGTGCTGCCTGGCCTGTATCGGCTCCGCGCACCGCTCCGACTCTACGACCATACCCGTTTAATAGGCAGCGGTCCCGACACGATATTGATGAAAGAAGCGTCGGCAGAGTCGGCGCGCTTGGAGGACTCGGATTGGTTCGATCAAGAGATTACCCTGGTTGATGCTACAGGCTTTGAAGTAGGCGATGCCGTTTGTCTCCAAGCAACAAATCCCGACAATAAGGGACCCATCGTGATTAAACGCCGGCTCATCGCGCGGAGCGGCAATCGCTTTAAACTAGATCGCTCCTTGCGCCAGAACACCTGGAAAATTAGCAACACAACCGTCTCCACGCTCTTCCCAATCGTGATGATGGAGGATGCGGTAGATACTTCGGTGGAAAATATGTGCCTCGACGGAAACAGGGACAATAACGGTTATTTGGACGGTAACTACGCAGGTTGCGTGTGGGCGCAGGATTGCAGCAATATTACGATGCGCAACCTTATTGCACGCAACTATAACGGGGATGCCTTAAGCTGGCAGATTTGCCATGATGTATTGGTAGAATCCTGTGAAATAACGAACAACACCAATTTGGGCATGCACCCCGGCTCCGGGTCGCAACGGACCATGATCCGGAACAATGTGTTTGACGGCAACGGTATCGGCATTTTCTTCTGCTGGGGTGTGCAATACAGCGTAGCTGAAAACAATAAAATCCTTAACAGCAGCAATTGCGGCATTTCTATCGGACACCGGGACAACGAGAACTTTGTCCGCAACAATGAGATTATTAACAGCGGTCAAACCGGTATTCTCTTCCGCCCGGAGCGGGGCGAAGGTTTCACCGCAACGGGCAATCTCGTGGAAAACAACCGCGTTGTCGATTCCGGTGGTGAGGGAGGCGCCGCCGTTGATTTCCAAGGCGTCACTGCAGGAAACACGCTCAGAAACAATGTCTTGATTGAGACCCGCGACCCGGCACAACGTGTGGGAATCCGTTTCGGAGCGGATAGCGGCGAAAACATCCTTGAGAATAACACCATTGAAGGTTTTGCTAAGACTGTGGAAGACAACCGAATAAAATAAGGATCTAAACGCGACAAGAAGCGGTTCCCCTCTCAATGACGCGTATAAGATTTGAGAAACCATAGAAAGAAAACTTATGTTACTGCCCACACTTCTAACGGCTATGTGTATGCTGTCCACTCCCTATGAACTTGCGGTATTTCGTGAAGAGGTGACCATTCCCTTAGGACATGCGTGCATGGGCGGCGGCGTATCGCCTGCCACCGAAATTGTGGATCCCTTGTTTGTGCACGTCATGGTACTGTTGGGGCCGGAACAACCCCTGCTATTTGTGGCGGTCGATTGGTGCGAAATACGCAACGACGCCTACGACCATTGGCGCAGTGCACTGGCAGAAGCAGCCCACACCGTACCGGAACGGGTGCTTCTCTCCAGCGTACATCAGCACGATGCGCCGGTAGTAGATTATGAGGCGCAGCGTATCTTGGATGAGGTGGGTTTGGAAAAATCTATCTGCGATGTTCCCTTCGCCAAAGAATGTGTGAATCGAAGTGTGGCCGCGTTAAAGGAAGCCTTGAAATCTCCGCAGCCCGTCACGCATTACGGGGTGGGCGTGGCGGCGGTGGAGGGCGTCACTTCCAATCGGCGCGTCGTTTTGCCGGATGGTAAAATCACCTATGGGCGGGGAAGCGCTACGAAAGATCCCGCCCTGCAAGCGGAGCCGGAAGGAATCATCGATCCCTTTGTGAAAACGCTCAGCTTTTGGAATGGTGACAAAGCGCTGGCCGCCCTAAGCGCCTATTCCACCCATCCCATGAGTTATTACGGCAAGGGCGGCGTGTCCGCTGATTTCGTGGGCATGGCGCGTGCTTGCCGTCAGGCAGAAGAACCCGATGTATTCCAAATCTATTTCACGGGCTGCAGCGGCGATACAACAGCAGGCAAATTCAACGACGGTGATCCTAATAACCGCCCCGTACTGGCGGAGAAACTCTGTCAAGGCATGCGTTTGGCATGGGCACAAACGGAGCGTTATCCCTTGGAAGAGGTAAACTTCCGTGTGGCGCCGTTGCACTTGGAGCCGAAAAGTTTCGGCGGCTACGGCGAAGCCGATGCCAAAGCAACGGTGGCGGATGATTCATTGAAGCCCTTCATCCGAAACCTCGCCGCCATGGCGCTGAGCTATCGTAAACGGGTGGAGGCGGGACAGGCTATTGATGTGCCTGTGGCGGATTTTGGCAAAGCGAAATTTCTGGTCATGCCCGGAGAAACCTTTGTGCAATATCAAATCACCGCGCAGGGGATGAGCCCCGATGCGACCGTGCTGACAGCAGGATTTGGTGAGTGCGCGCCCGGCTATGTCCCCAGTGCCATCGGAACCGCAGAAGGCTACAACGATGAATCGTGGTGTTGGGTGGAACCCGGCGCGGAACCTCTGATTACCGATGCCTTGGCGTTAACGATTCGGGAGCAATAATCACTGCGCCGTCGAAAAACTCGGGAAAAGAATTGCGTCTTGCCCCGGGGACATCCGTTTCTCAACGATCAGCTTTCATCTTCTCTTTTTGGCGCCGGCTTTTTTCTTTTTCTGGACGGAATAGCCAAAAAAGCCCAGCTTCTTGCCAAGCTCATAGTAGCCGCCATGAGCATAAGCGGCTAAGCCCGCATTTTCAATGGCTAAGCGCCCCGATGCGGTCAATAAATGCTGATGCACTTGTACGGCAACGATGCGCGCCATAAATAATGTGTGGGTGCCCAAGGCTATGGTCTTTTTGACTTTGCATTCAAGATTGACCGGGCACTCCAATATGATGGGCGTATCAATGACCGATGCCGGAGCGGGACTAAGGCCGGTCTTGGCGAATTTGTCTTCTTTGCGCCCTGACACAACACCACAGTAATCGGTGGCGCGAATTTCATCTACCGACGGAATGTTGATGACAAATTCGCGCGAGGCCTTAATCAACTCATAGGAATAACGCTCCGGACGCAAAGAGATAGAGACCATGGGCGGGTCAGAACAAATGGTTCCTGCCCAAGCGACCGTGCAAATGTTGGGTTTTCCCGCACTGTCTACAGAACTGATCATGACAGCGGGGACCGGGAAAAGCATAGTACCCGGCTTCCAACATTCTTTTATAATGGGCTCCTTTTGTTTTGAAAAAGAGGAAGATCTCAAAGGGGCTTTCCCGGATACCCGATTTGTTTTTCGTGGCGGTTTTTGCATGACTAAATCTTTTCACCGATCGCTAAGCTGTTTTCCTGAAGTGTGCTCTTTGTTGGGCACAGCCCCCATACGAGGCTTTTCCTGCGCTCTGCAGAAGTGAAGAATATACACCAACGCGTCCATTCCCCCCAACCTGTCTCCTTTCCTTTTTCAGATCCTTTAGACTCGTATTGCATCGTTTCATAACAGAACACGTGTTCTTTTTTGCAACAGAATATTGGATGAAAAAGGAAGGTATTTTCTGCTTTGTTAAGAGTCCTGTTCTTTAATATACGTTGCATCAATAATTTAACTGATTATTAAGGGTACAGACTCCTTTTGGCATCACCTTTGCTTAATATCAAGCGAATGGAAAAAGAAGCCACAGCAGGCCGAAAAAAGATTACGCAAAACGAAAGACAAACTGAAAGGAGTTACTTATCATGACAAGATATTTTTGGGAGCCTTTTGCAGGTTTAGATTTAATTCGTCGCGACATTGATCGCCTCTTTGAACAAGCAGCCGCGCCGCGCCTGCGCTATGCCCGTTCCGCTTTTTTGCCGGGCGTCTCTGCGCGCAGTTATCCGCTGATCAATATGCGTGAAGATTCCGATACGATCCACATTGAAGCGTTGGCTCCGGGATTGAACCCTGACAGCATCGGTGTAACGGTGCAGCGCGACCAACTTCGTCTGGAAGGTGAAAAAGCCGAGATCAACCCGGATATCAAACAAGATGCCTACCATCGCAACGAACGAGGCGCAGGCCGTTTTACACGGGTAATTCAATTGCCCGCGGAAGTGGACAGCGATCAGGTTGTTGCCGAATACAAGAACGGCCTTCTGTTGCTGACGCTGCCGAAACATGCGGCGGCGAAGCCGAAACAAATCGCCGTAACGGTGAGCTAAAATTAACAATAATACAGGAAAGGAATTGAATATCATGAAAGAAACAACCGTACCCGCTACTGTAGATAGCAACGTGCCGGAAACCCGTGAAGACACCCGCGTACTGGTACCTCCGGTAGATATTTTTGAAACCGAAACAGGACTGGTGGTTGTCGCCGATTTGCCGGGCGTCAAAAAAGAAGACGTTGATGTAAACGTAGAAAAAAATGTGTTGACCCTGAAGGCAAACGCAAGCCATCACCTAAACGATTCTTTGAGCAGCCGTGAATTTAACTTGCGCCCCTTCTATCGCCAGTTCCAGTTGAGCGAGGCGGTGGACCAGGCAGGAATTTCAGCGGAAATGAAATATGGCATGTTAACCATCCATCTGCACAAAGTTAAAGAACAGCAACGCCGCAAAATTGAGGTTTCCGTAGCCTCCTAACAGTTGCGGCAGCCTGAGCGGTGTGTTGAAAAGAAAGGAGATAAATCCATGAAAGAACAAACGAATCTCTCTTTGAGAACAAGCGTACAAGATCTGAGCGATCGGTTAACGCGGTTCTTGAGCCCTTGGATGCCCTCTTCCTTGATCGAAACAGGAACGCTGTTCGACCCCGCTTCGACCCTCTTGTGGAAAGAATCCGGTTATCCCGCAGTGAACGTTGTAGATCAAGAAAATGAAATTCTTGTAACCGCGGAATTGCCAGGCTTGGAAAAGGACGATTTCAATCTTGAAATCGAACAGGACCGGCTCCTATTGCGCGGCGAGAAGAAGACTGAAAAGGAAGACAAGAAAGGCAGCTACGTGATCCGTGAATCGCAGTATGGAAGCTTTAGCAGAAGCATTCCCTTGCCTGCAGCGGTGGATCGTGAAGCGGTACATGCCACCTACAAACAAGGTGTGCTTCGGGTGACACTGCCCAAAACAGCTGAGGCGAAAAAAAGCCGCATCCCGGTGAAGGTGTCGTAATCCTTGGTTCCGGTCGTAGCTTCTTTTGGGGCGAAGATTTGCAAAGGTCGCGATCTTCGCCCCAATGCTTATAGGATCAGCGTTGATCCAAAGGCTGTACGGGCTCGGTGAAATAGCGCTGCAAAGGCAAGGGCAAGGCGCGCCAGTCTTCCTTCCGTGCCGATACGGCGGTTGCCGTATCATCGCCGGCGTAGGTATTCCAGAACAAGACCTTGGATTGTGTCAGTTTTCCTGCAGCGCCATCGGCAATGACAGCGGCCATGGTTTTGCCCGTATAGGTTCCTTCCAATTGTAAGTTCAATTGATCACGTGCCTGTTGAACTGCATCTACGCTTTCCTGCGTAAACAAGGCATATTCACCGCCGAAGAATTCATCGCGTAGAGTAAACTGACATTCGTCCCAGCAAAATAAAGGGAATGCCTTATTTTGATGATGCAGCCATTGGTTAGTGACAGCAAACAATTTACCGGCCCGCTCATAATCGGAATAGGGCGGCGTGGTCACACGGATCGCCACAACACGGGTCTTCATGTTCGCGGCACGCAGTCCGAGTGCCAGACCCACCGCCGTGCCCATCGTTCCCGAGGCCACATAAAGAAGATCCGGTTCCGGCAACAATCCTTCTTCAACTTGACGGCCCAGTTCCAACGCTGCATTGACATAGCCCATGGTTCCCAAAGGACTGGATCCTCCGGAAGGTATGAGGTAGGGCGCTTTCCCTTGTCGTGCCCAAGTGTTGTGAATCGCAGCGGCTGCTGTTTGGGCGGTTTCCTTCCAATCACAAGGAAATAGTGCTGCTCCCGATTTAAGGAGTGTGAGCAGGTTGTCGCGAACATGATAACTGTTGTATTGGGGTCCCAGCACCAGCAGAGCTTCCATACCCAAGGCCCCTGCGTAAGTTGCCGTTGCCAAGGCGTGGTTGGATCCGGCACCGCCAAATGTTATGACACTCTTATAGCCGGCGCTTTGAGCATGGGCCAGAAGAAAGCCAAGCTTCCGTATTTTATTCCCGCCGTAATCGTCATGGGTCTGATCATCTCTTTTGACGAAAAAGGATCCGATACCATGGCGCTTGGCAAAGCTTGCCGATTCATCCGCAGGGGTGGGCAAGGCTGCCAAGGATAGATAGGGCAGACCCAGCACTTCGTTTATGGTATACATTAGGAGTTCCTTTCTTATATATTTCTTTTTAATTGTTAAGGCGCCGCACTCGACACAAGAAGAGACGAAATGATGTATTGAATGAAATAGTATAAGACGTCTTCCATCAAAAATGTAAACACCGAAAGTTTGCCTTAGCTCTGCAAATTCGATCAATTTGAATTTACTCCCCCTTCTTATAGCTTTCTAAGGTATAATTGAGTATAAGAAAACGAAATGAGACTATTTTATCCTGCAACCAAATCTGTTGTATGGATGCTTCAGAGGAAAATAACTGTAATATAGACGACGGGGCGTAGGTGTGATTGCGGCCCTGCTGCGAAAGGATGCGTGTTGTGCACTCGTTAAAGGTCTGTGTAGTGGATGATTGCAAAGATGCTTTATCCACTTTGTGTGAAGGGCTGGAATATTTTGGATACCAAGTAGTACCTGCTCATTCAGGTGAAGAAGGTCTCCGGATCTGCCAAACACAAAAAGTTGATCTTGTCCTCCTTGATATTAAATTGCCGGATATTGACGGGCACGAGGTGTGCCGTCAGCTGAAAGCAAATCTGCGCACTCGTGATATTCCTGTTATTTTTGTTTCCGGTCTCGGCTCTTCAGAAGATGTGAAGCTGGGCTACGAGCTTGGCGCCGTGGATTATGTTTTCAAGCCTTACACGCTGGCTTCAGTTATGATTCAGGTGGAAGCCGCGCTGCGAACCCGCCAAAATATTTCCGGCTTGGTGTCCGGTCCCTTTTTGATCACAGACCCCGTTTATACCGATAGACTCACGGGACTGCGTAACCGCAAGTTTTTAATGGAGCGGCTTCAGGAGGAAGCCGAAAAAGCCTGCCGCTACCATTATCCGCTCTCGAGTCTACTCTTTGATCTGGATGGTTTTAGCAAAGAGGTAGAACAGAGCGAGGATAAGACTGCCGATCTTCTCCTTGAAATGGCCATTGCCTTGCGCAACAGTTCGCGAACCTCTGATATCCTCGCGCGCTATGATGATACCCAATTCGCCGCTGTATTACCCCATACCTGCCTCCCTAATGCCATTGTCTATGCCAATAAAATCCGTCGCGCCATGAGTGAGGTATTGCCTCTGAAAAACAACGGCGTCATCTCCAAAGGGCTTAGTTTTGGCATCATCACCAGTCAAGAAGCAGAGCGCCCCCCTTCTGCAGAAGAACTGCTCAGCGAAACCATGCGTCTGCTGCTGCTGGCAAAAAGCGGCGCCCCCGAACATGTAAGTGCCTGCCTGTATTCTGCATCCTAATTTGACCTTGCCCAGATTTTTTTTTCTTGGTCTACAACCTTTCTCAGGACAACTATGCGTGGGCGTTGCGAAGAGGCTAGAAACGCTTTAATGATTTTCATCTTATACCAAGAAAATTACCAACAAAAGAAGAATTGCTTCAACCCAATCCTCCGTCGGCAATTGTCATTGATGAACCGGAACTGGGATTGCCCCCTTACGCAATTACGCTATTAGGCGCATTACTGTGCTCCGCCTCTCAGCGGATGCAAGTGGTGGTCTCCACGCAATCTGTTTCTTTAGTAAATGAATTCGCCATAGAAAACCTTGTTATCGTAGAACGAGAGAAAGAAGCAAGTGTTTTCAAACGATGTAAAGAAAAAGATTTCAAAACTTGGTTGGAAGAATACTCCGTTTGGTAATTTCGGGAAAAGACTTCATCACAGTACTTCGGTCGGAGTTTTTTCGTGAGAAGACGGTATTTAAAATTTATCCCACCCTCATGAAGTGTGATTTTTTTATCCTGTTTCTGTTATGCTAACTGTTACGCCGGATTTGGAAGCCGGAATGTCATAATTTGTCGTCTCGGAGCATGGTCGTGTTCTTAGAAATCGTCTTTGCTTTGAACGGCGTAAATTAACCCCCAACAGAGAGGTTCTGAAACATGAACAAACGATCTACTTCAAGCGGCATGTCACGGCGTGATTTTGCCAAAGCATCAGCGGTTGCTGCGGGATTTGCGATTCTTTCCAGCAAATCCGGAATTGCCCAAGACAATGTGGACACCCTCAAGATCGGTCTTATCGGTTGCGGCGGCCGCGGCGGCGGCGCTGTTGTGAATTGCCTGATGGGCAATGACAATGTTAAATTCGTTGCCATGGCGGATGTTTTCGAAGACAAGCTTGTCGCACGCCGCAATGATCTTCGCGGCAACCAACATCCGAAAGTACAACCTAAGATTGACATTCAAGATGACCTGTGCTTTTTCGGGCTGGACGCTTACGAAAAACTGCTTGCCACCGACGTGGACATCGTGATTCATGCCACGCCGCCCTATGCGCGTCCTAGACACATGGAAGCGATTGTGGCTGCCGGTAAACACGCTTTTATTGAAAAGCCCTTTGCCGTTGATCCCGTTGGCATTCGCCAATGCATCGCTGCCGCGAAAGCAGCGGAAGCCAAAGGTCTGTCCATTGTCACCGGTCCTCAGCGCCGTTATCAAACCTCCTACATGGAAACGGTGAAGCAAATTCAAGATGGTTCTGTGGGCGACATTCTCGTAGCCCGTGCCTACTGGAATTGATCGCTTCCCTTCTGTAACGAGCGTGAACCGTAATATTCCGATCTCGAATATCGCTTCCGCAACTGGTACAACTACATCTGGACCTGCGGCGACAACATCGTCGAACAACACGTGCATAATCTGGACGTTATTAATTGGATCTTAGATGAGCATCCGGCCAGTGTAGTCTCCTCCGGCGGCCGTGCTTGGAAACCGAGCGAAGAAAAATATGGCGATATTTGGGACAACTTCTCCTGCGATTATGAATACGCCAGCGGTGTGCGCATGTTCAGCATGTCCCGTCACTGGAACAATAGTCAGAACGAAGTCTCTGAACTGGTTATCGGCACGAAGGGCAAAAGCAATTGCCGCGACGCCGCCAGCGACAAGTCCGATCCCTATGTCAATGAACACATCGCCCTGCTGAAGAGTATCCGCGGGGAACGTGAATATATCAACCAAGGTGTTCAGACCGCTGAAAGTACCTTGACAGCGATCATGGGCCGCATGTCCGCTTACACGGGTAAGAAAGTTACTTGGGACGAAGCCTTGAATTCCGATTTGAGCCTAGTTCCTGAGGATCTCGATTTTGAAAAAGCCTATCCCGTTGGCCCCATTCCCGTGCCAGGTGCCTAAGCATCGACTTTTATAACGTGTGCAAAGGATCCCTCCTGAATATTCAGGAGGGATTTTTTGTTTAGCCCTGCACAGCTTATAAAAAGTTTTCTTATTTCACCCGGTTTTCGTTATGATACCTGTATTATGCTTCATCCAAATTCATGTGTAGGGCTATATCGGCAAATTGGCATTGAAGCGCCATTGTGCACGTTTTATTTACCTTGTTAATTTATTGAAGTTGGCATAATCGCGTGTTATAATTACCGGTAGTTATATAAAAATGGGCATGTGAAAGACGGTTGATATGCCCGTTTTTCCCGACCATATTCTGATGATAACATCGTTCGATACGTTGCCATAAATACTAGGAGGATGTGGATCACAGCCATGGGCAATCACCAAATCCGAAAGGGATTGACGCTCCCCATCAGTGGAGCGCCCCGACAAGAGATAACGACCAAAGCCGTTGACCGAATCGCTGTCATAGCCTTGGATTACATGGGCTTGAAATCGCGCATATTGGTTCAACCGGGAGACCTCGTTAAGCGGGGTCAGGCGCTCTTTGAAGACAAAAAAGTGGAGGGGGTCTTGTATACGTCTCCCGGCGCGGGAACCGTGAGGGCAGTCAACCGCGGTGAACGAAGAGCGCTCCAATCGGTTGAGATTGACCTGAGTGCCGAGGAAATAGCCGGCAATCTCGGTCCCGATGACTATCAGTCCTTTTCCGCTTTCACCGGCGCTCCTGTTTCTTCGTTGTCTCGGGAAGAGGTCTGCGCCCTTATGCTGGAATCGGGGCTTTGGACCGCCTTGCGTACGCGCCCGCTCAGTCGTGTACCCCATCCGGAAAGTATTCCCCACTCAATTTTTATCACCGCCTGCGACAGCAATCCTTTGGCCCCTTCTATGGATGTGATCGCGGAGGGACGTCAGGAAGCTTTGGATGCAGGTGTTGCCGCCCTGTGTAAATT
>JAAYJI010000001.1 GCA_012523015.1 Candidatus Hydrogenedentota bacterium | reverse complement strand
TCGAATGAAGTGTTCCGGTGCGTTGAACGGGTGTTCCTCAAGGAGTTTTACCCGGTAGAAATACGCGTGGATTATCTGGTGCGATAACACGTGCTTCAGTGAAGAGGGTGGTTCTATAATCATCTGTGGAGTATCAACAAAAAGCTCCCGGAATCCTTTATTCCCAGCCAGCTGGTTGATATCGATGGGCAGCGGTGTTTCCACGAGTGGGAACTCATACAAGTTTTTCCAAATATCTTGCTCCTCTCTTCGCGTAATGTAAGTAAAACCATTATCTACAATATAGAAATAGTTGAAGTATCGTTTCCTCGCTTTTGTTTTTTTTCTTGTTACTGGGAAATTAGCCACCTCGTTTCTCGCGTAAGCCATGCAGGATCCTTGGAGTGGGCAATCGATGCATTCCGGTTGCAGGGGAGTGCATACGAGGGCTCCAAAATCCATGACTGCCTGGTTGAAGGAGGCCGGGTCTTCGGGGGGTAGTAGCGACTGCACGATCTCTGTGATAACTCTTTTTCCTTTCGCGGCGTGAATGGACTCCTCTATCGCGAATAGTCGGGCAAACACTCGCAGCACGTTGCCGTCTACTGCCGCGTAAGGCTTGTTAAACGCGATGGACGATATGGCTGCCGCGGTATATTCACCCACCCCCTTTAACGAAAGGATCTCTTGGTATCGTGTAGGAAATTTTCCTTTAAAGCGGTTCGTGATATCTAGAGCGGCCGCGTGCATATTTCGTGCTCGGGAATAGTAGCCAAGCCCTTGCCATATCTTTAAGACTTCCTCTTCGCTAGCAGCCGCGAGCGAATGCACATTGGGGAACCGGCGTGTGAATCGCGTGTAATAATCCCATCCTTGTGCTACTCGGGTCTGTTGTAGGATTATTTCCGAAACCCAAATAAGATAAGGATCGGTAATCCCTCTCCAGGGGAGGTCGCGTTTATTTGCTCTATACCAATTTAATAAATGCCGAGTGATGGGCGACATTAATGTTGATTTTTCCATAAACTTTTTTGATTCTACCCCGCGAATCTACATTAAAAAGTTCAGCTTACTCGAAAATATGTGAAAAACAGAAAAATTCACTCTATTTATTTCTCACGTTAAAAAAAAAGCTATATATTTGCAGTCCAAATTTTTACTAATCAATTCACGATATTATTATTTATATTTAAAATATAGAAACAATGTCTAAAGCAGACATTGTAAACGAGATTGCAAAAAATACCGGAGTAGACAAAGCGTCGGTACTGGCAACGGTTGAATCGTACATGGAAGTGGTGAAAGATTCGTTGGCTAGCAATGAAAACGTGTACTTGAGAGGTTTCGGAAGCTTCATCGTTAAGAGAAGAGCCCAGAAAACGGCACGTAATATTTCAAAGAACACCACCATCAGCATTCCCGAGCACAAGATACCTGCTTTCAAGCCGGCAAAAACCTTTGTTGCCCAGGTAAAAGAGGCTAAGTTTTAATTTAAAAAAAAGATAAAATGCCAAGCGGAAAAAAAAGAAAAAGGCATAAGATGTCTGTTCACAAGCGTAAAAAAAGACTGAGAAAAAATAGGCATAAGAAGAGGAAATAGGCCCGTAGCATTTTTTACAGTTATATGTACAGGAACAAACTTAAGAAAACCTCACGGGCATTAAGTTTGTTCTTTGCATATGAAGGGAAATAGTTCAAGCGTGAACATTTCTTCTGTTGTGACGACAGAAACCCGTGAAATATTATTTAAATCATTAAAAACGAACAATTGTGACAAGCGAACTTGTTGTAGATGTTCAACCCAAGGAAATTACTATCGCTGTGCTCGAAGACAAGAAACTAGTAGAGCTACAGCAAGAGAGTCAAGACGAATCTTTCTCGGTTGGAAACATCTACGTGGGCAAAGTGAAAAAACTGATGCCCTCCCTAAACGCAGCATTTGTCAATGTGGGGCACAAAAAGGACGCGTTTCTTCACTATTTGGATTTGGGGGTTGAATTCAACTCGATTCTGAACTTTCAGAAGCATGTTGAAGACAAAAAAAAGATTCCGC